>JABMRJ010000048.1 GCA_013202745.1 Candidatus Omnitrophota bacterium | reverse complement strand
GTACAGAGCAGCGCCACCATGAGCGTTACAGGCTCATTGTATATGGGATGGAATCCTAGAGGATTCTGGAATATGAACGGCTATTTAGATGAAGTGAGAATATATCAAGGCAATACCCTCAATGCCTCCCCTGATAGTGCAGGGACCGATAGTATAAGCACACCTAGCAGGTAATCCGCACCAAAAACACAACTCCAAAATATAACATAATAGAAATTGATTTTGATTTGTAAAAGCCGCTTATATATGTTATACTTTATTAAAATAAGGAGTTAATATTATGGTAAAGAAACTTATTGGCCAGATGCTTATCGAGAGAGGGCACATAACGGCTGATCAGCTTGAAGAGGGTTTAAGTGAGCAGAAGAAGCGAGGCGGGTACATAGGCGAAACCCTAATAGCGCTCGGGCTTATAGACCCTTATGCATTCTATCCTGTCCTCTCCGCGCAGCTTGGTATAGAATTTATCAGATTTAAGGAGTTATCTATCCCCGCCGAGATCATAAAGAAGGTCCCTGCCAAATTTGCATCACACTACAAGTTCATGCCGGTCAGGATTGACGGAGAATTACTCACCATAGGCGTAACCGATCCTTTAGATATCCAGACTATGGATGATATAAGACTTGTCCTGGGTTATGAAATCAAGCCCGGACTCGCTTCCGAAGTGGATATTATAGATTCTATAAAGAAATATTACGGAATAGGCGCAGAGACTATCGAGGGGATGATATCCAAGACAGGCTCTGAAGATAAAGTAAGCACAAATCTCCAAAAGACGCAAAATATCGATGAGATGGCAGAAGACGCATCTATTATAAAGTTTGTAAATCAGATCCTCCTGCAGGCATATAAGGACCATGCTACTGATATACATATCGAACCCTACGAAGATGAAGTAAAGGTGAGATACCGCGTAGACGGTATACTATACGAAGCAGCAATCCCGCCGACTATTAAACACTTCCAATCTGCGATAGTCTCCAGGATAAAGATAATGTCGGATATGAACATAGCAGAACGTCGCCTGCCGCAGGATGGCAGGATAAAAGTGAAGATCGGCACAGAGGAGCTGGATCTACGAGTATCTGTTCTGCCGACCCCGCATGGCGAGAGCGTCGATATACGCATACTATCTACGGCGATGTTATATAGTCTGGAAAATCTCGGCCTTTTAGAAGAAGACCGCAAGCTTATAGGGCAACTCATACAGAAGCCGCACGGTATCATATTTGTAACGGGCCCTACAGGGAGCGGCAAGACCACCACTTTATATGCATGCTTAAACAGGATAAATTCCAAAGAGAAGAAGATCCTCACAATAGAAGACCCGATAGAGTACCAGTTAAAAGGTATTACGCAGATGCAGGTCCAGCCTAAGATAGGTTTATCATTCGCGCTCGGATTGAGGAGCATGTTAAGGCATGATCCAGATATAATGATGGTCGGTGAGGTAAGGGATTACGAAACGGCGCAGATCGCTATACGCGTCTCTCTTACAGGCCACCTTGTATTCAGTACACTCCATACAAACGATGCCCCGGGCGGCGTTACGAGGCTCCTCGATATGGGCGTAGAGCCGTATCTCGTCTCTTCCAGCTTGGAATGTTTTATTGCACAGAGATTGGTAAGGCTCATATGCAGCAAATGCAGGGAGAAGGTGCGGTCCTATCCGGGCCTTGCGAAAGAGTTCGGCATCACTCCGGCCGAACTGAAGAATGTAGTGCTCTACAAGGGGAAGGGTTGCCAAGAGTGTAAATTTACAGGATACAAAGGCAGGACAGCAATATATGAGATATTGGTCATGAGTGAAGCGCTGCGTGAGATGGTATTAAAGAGGATCTCAGCGGATATGATAAAAGAGAAGGCCATATCTCTCGGCATGAGGACGCTTAGAGATGATGGATGGATAAAGATAAAGAAGGGATTGACGACTCCGGACGAAGTCTTGAGAGTTACCGAAGAGATTTAATTAATGGCTATATATACGTATAAGGCAAAGAAGGGCCCGACAGAGATAGTAGAAGGCTCACTCGAGGCAGAATCGGACAACGCTGCCCTGACTAAACTCTCGCATTTAGGATATTTTCCTATAGCAATTCACAGAGAGGGGGGCGTAAAGGGGAGGGCCTTTTCGGGTTTTGCTATTTTTAGGAAGATAAGGGTCCATGACCTTTCAATATTTACGAGGCAGCTCTCGGATCTACTCGATTCCGGACTGACACTGCTAAACGCGTTAAATGTCACATACAGGCAGACAGAGAACAAGGCATTACAGGCTGTCATAGGCGATATCAGGGAACAGGTAAGGGATGGGCGCCAGTTCTCAGCTGCACTTAGTAAATATCCGGATATATTTTCAGATTTGTATGTGTCGATGGCCAGGTCCGGAGAGACCGGCGGCATGCTTGAGGATATACTTGCCCGTCTCGCTGCTTTTTCAGAGGCACAGGAAGGGCTGCAGTCAAAGGTTAAGTCGGCATTGGCCTATCCTGCTGTCATGGCAAGCGTCGGGTTACTGACGATAGTCGTATTGATAACATTTGTGATACCGAAGATAGTGACGATGTTTGAAGATCTTGGTCAGGTGCTGCCTCTTCCGACTGCTATACTCGTTTCTATCAGCAGGCTTTTTGTGAACTATTGGTATATCATCATAGGTGTCATCGCGCTATTCCTCTTCATCTTGGCGCGCATCATTAGAACGAAAGAAGGGAGACTGGCGATAGACCAGATAAAATTATCTACACCAATTATTGGAGATCTTATAAAAAAGTCCGAGATATCACGTTTTTCGAGGACCCTGGGTACGCTGCTGCAGAATGGTGTGCCGATACTGGAATCTCTCGATGTTGTTTCAAGCACTATGCAGAATGCGGTCCTCAGAGATGAGATAGTCAGGACATACCTTGAAGTGCGTGATGGCAAGAGCCTCTCGAAGAGCCTCTTCACAAAGAAGCACTTTCCCGGTTTTGCAGTCAATATGCTCGCTGTCGGCGAAGAGGGGGGAAATCTTGAGAAGTCTCTCTTTAAGGTTGCGGATTCTTATGAGAGGGAGACGGATAACGTTGTTAAGGTAATGACCTCACTCCTTGAACCATTTTTGATACTTACTATGGGGCTTGTCGTGGGTTTTATCGTGGTATCGATGTTATTGCCTATATTTGAAATAAACGTAATAGCTTATTAGGAGGTGACGCTATGGAAGAAAAAGGTTTTACACTTATAGAACTTATGCTCGTTGTTATCATAATCGGCGTATTGAGTGCAATGGTGGTACCGAGGCTTGTAGGGAGGAGCGAACAGGCGAGGGTCGCGGCAGCAAGGGCGGATATAGAAGCAAATTTATCTATAGCGCTGGACTTATTTGAACTAGACAACGGTACATATCCTTCCTCACTCGCTGGTCTATTTACAGAGCCGTCCCCAGCCCCGCCAAACTGGAATGGCCCATATCTAAAGAGAAAACCCGCAGACCCATGGGGGGAAGAGTATAAATATAAGTTCCCCGGAGAGCGGAATAAGGGATCGTATGATCTGTGGTCATATGGAAGGGACAGGGTTGCCGGTGGAGGAGACGATATTGCAAATTGGGAGGAAGCCGAATAATTCACAGCATGGGTATACGTTACTGGAACTTATCCTGCTGGCTATTATCATCACTGTCCTGGTGGGTGTCTCTACACCACTATTCAAAAATACTTTTTCCGATCTGGAGTTAAAAGACGCATCGTTTAATCTCTCCCGCATCATAGGTTTTGTCCAGGAAAAGGCTATACTCGAAGGCCTTAATTTCAAGATTGTCCTGAATGCGGATAAGTCGCTCTACTACATCTCCAAGGAAGACCCAAAAAGAAAAGGTATCTACGAAAGGCTTAAAGATAAGACCGGCAGGCTATTTAAACTGCCGCGGGACGTAAAAATTAAATCTACAGTGAAAGAGATTACATTCTATCCGGATGGCCACAGCCAAAAGGCATCCATTACGCTCACCGGCAGGACCGGAAGCGTAACTCTAAATGTTAAAGGAAATATGGGCTATGTTGAGGTCAAAGAGGCGCGCTAAAAAGCGCGGAGGATTCCTGCTGCTCGAGGTCCTGGTGAGCATAACCGTGATATCGGTCGGGCTTGTGTTTATCGTCCGGTCTTTTTCAAGTACCACAAGGGCCATAGAGACTTCCGGCCGACTCCTAAAATCTGTCTTTCTCCTCGAAGAGAAGCTCTGGCAGTTTGAAGCAGAGGGTGTAATTGAAAAAGGGACAGATAGAGGCCCTTTTGAAGAAGAGGAAGGATATAGCTGGGAGGTGCGGGCAGCGGATGCAAAAGAAGCACCTCTGAACCGGGTAAATCTAAAGGTGGAGTGGGAAGGCGTAAGAAGAAAGCAGAGGGTATCAGTTGATACATACCTGTGGAACGATGAGGGTTAAAAAAGGGTTTACGCTGCTCGAGTTGCTTATTGCGGTTACGATATTTTCAATAGCCGCAGTAGTCCTATACTCAACTTTGTACACCGGCATCAGGGTGATGCGGAGATCTGATGAACTCAGTAAGGTGCACCAGGAATTGAGGATAACCACAGAGATGGTAGCACTAGATCTTAGGAACAGCCTCCTTGCGCCTATTGCAGAGGTACCGACAGAAGATTTAGTCACTGAAGGAGTCGAGGAAGAGGAAGAGCCTATCTACTTTTTTAAGGGAGACGAGAAAGGGTTTGATTTTACCACATTGATCGATACCGTATCGGCCGACACAGCGGTAAAACGGCAAATATGCAATGTGCGCTATTATTTCGATGCAGAAAAGGGAGGCCTTGCGCGCAAGGTGAGATCTCAATCTACCGGCTTTGCGGATCGCCCTGAAGATAGCGAAGTACTAATTTCAGTGCTGGAAGATATGGAGGTATCATATAGCTACGAGGGCGAAGACGAGGATTCCCCACCGTTATGGCTGTCTGAATGGGAAGTAGAAGAGGCGGTCCCGCTTGGCGTAAAGATAAAGTTCAAGCTAAAGGGTATGGGCAGGCTCAAAGATATCACCAAGGTAGTGCTTATACCTGTCGGTAAACTCGGCATAATCGAGGAAGGCAGCATTTAACGTGGATAATAAAGGTGCTATACTGATAGTAACTTCGTGGATCCTGGCGATATTGACACTCTTTGCAGTAGGGGTTGGTTTTAGGACAGGTCTTGAGATAAAGTTGACAGGATATAATCTCGATAAAGTAAAGACGCTCTATATAGCAAAGGCCGGCATAAGAAGAGCGGTGATCGAGAAGTGGAAGGAGTACGCAGAGGGGAGATCATTGAATATAGACTCATACGCTGAGGACTGGGGTAATATTGAGGAATATTTCAAAGAGGTAAAATTCGGGGGAGGATCTTTTGAATTAAGCTTCTACCATCCAGACTTCGCGGATTCCAAGAGAGGTATTCTCCTTTATGGCCTCGAAGATGAATCCGGGCGCATAAATATTAATTCTGACAAAGGTGTAAAAGTCTTTAAGAATCTTCTTTTGAATTTTGGATTTGACCTTAAGGAAGCGGAAGATATAGCGGGGTCCATAAAAGACTGGCGTGATGAGGATAATGTAGCACAGTCCGTCGGTGAAGAGGCAAGCGGGGCGGAGGATGCCTACTATCAGTCTCTCGAGGAGCCTTATTCAACGCGCGGCGAGGAATTTAAGGCATTAGAGGAAATACTCCTTGTAAAAGGGGTTACGGATAAGCTCTTCTACGGCGGGGACAGGGATGGTGACGGCGTCATAGGCAAGGGTGAGCATGGGCTGATCAATCTCCTGACCGTATATGGAGCAGGTAAGATCAATATAAATACTGCGCCGAGGGAGGTGCTGGATGGTGCTTTTGGTATAGGATATTCCGACCTCGCTTCAAAGGTGGTCGACTACAGGAATGGCATGGACGGTGATTTCGGAACCTCAGATGATCGCTGGTTCACTATGGGGGATATTATTGTAGAGAGGGGCACTAAAGGGCTCGTTGAAGTTAAAGACTTGAACGATGAAAGTTGGTATGGTAATATATTTGGCATAACGAATATAGAGTATACGAGGATAAGAGACCTGATAACTAAAGAAGGCCTACTCTCCACATCATCCGGTGTCTACAGGGCTAATGTTACAGCCACTGTCGATAAGGTGCGCAAGGTAGTAACGGCGGTCATCAGTTTTAATGCACCGCTGCAAGTAGAAAACCGCGGTTTTTCGGAAGAGATACCGCCTCCCGATATAGAGTATCTTTACTGGCACGAGGAGAGATAAAGTGTTAAAGAGAAAGAGTGTAGTATCAAGCTTCGATATAGAAGGTGATCTCGTCAAGCTGGCGCAAGTCGATGCAGGCGAGACGAAGAAGCTCCTTCGCCTCGTTGCGATGAGGGCAGATTCTGCCAAGAGGGACGATCTCGTAAAGGTTATACGCAGATTATCGGATGAATATAGAATAGCAGGGACAGAGATCATTGTCAATCTGCCCAGAAGCAAGGTGACCGTCAAAAACTTAAAACTCCCCTCAGTTAAAAACTCAGAGATAGAGGGGATGGTAATCCTCCAATCAGCAAAACAGCTCCCCTTTACACCGGACAATCTGGTATCAAGCTATAAGATACAGGGGAGGGATGAGAATGGCTATTCAGATGTGCTGACCGTGATCGCACATAGGAAAATTATAGATGAGATGCTCTCACTGTTTAAGGCGGCAGGACTGGATGTCGAAAGGCTCTCTATGAGCTCTGAGGCACATTTTTTGTGGTACAGCCAGAAAAAGCTGGCCGGCGGCGATCGTTGCACCTGCCTTGTAGATGTAGGCCGGGACATCGCAGAGCTGAATATAGTCCGGGGCGGGTATATAGATTTTAGCCGGTCGATAACGCTATCTGCGCATAAGGGTAAGGATGGGCTGGTAGAGGAGGTCCGCAGGACGATCCTAAGCTACACCAAGGTTAATCCTAAGGCGCCTGGCGTTTCCCGGTTAGTCTTAACCGGAAGGCGATCGATTATAAATAATGAAGCACCTGCCTTAAAAGGGGCTCTTGGTATGACGACCATATATTCTGATACATTGAAATCATGGCCCATGGTCGAGAGAGCGAAGGTCCCGAACGCAAAAGAATTATCTGAAGAGTCATTTTCTGCTGTGCTCTGTGCAGGATTTAATTTAGACAAGCTTGAGACAAATCTCATCCCGCAGGAAGTTCGATCGCGCAAGATTACAGGCATAGTTAAGGAGAGCCTATATATTACTGTCGCGCTTATACTGGGCCTGACGGTTGGCGCAAGCGGCATCGTTGCAAAGAAGTATATCGATAGAAAGAGGGCCGTTGTCAGTTTAAACAAGGAGATCGAGGCGATCAAGCCGAAGGTCGAGAGGCTGACAAAGCTCAGGGGGATAACAAGTGTCATAAAGGCACAGAAGCGGATGGAGCGCTCCGGCGTGGATGTCATAAGAGAGCTTTATGCAAATATCCCGCCCGCAATATCTATTAGCATCTTAGATTTTGAAGATGGACGATCATGCACCATGAGAGGCATGTCTGGAAATTTATCCGATGTCTTTAAATTTAACTCAATACTTGAGGAGTCGCCATACTTTGAAAATGTCAAGGTGAGGTATGCGACCAAGAGGCGCACGGGAAAAAAGGAACTGACAGATTTCGAGATAGTCTGTCAGCTTACACAATGATGAGAGAGAGATTTTCTAAAAGAGAACAGGCGCTCATAACAGTGACGGTATTGGTGATCGCGATTGTCGTTGCATACGGATTTATAATTGAGCCGTTGAGTAAGGTATTTAACAGGCTTAATAGAGAGATTAAAGTCTCGCGGCTTAAGCTGGAGAAGAGTATGAAGCTTCTTGAGAGGCAGGATGAGATAGAAGCTGATTATAATAAATATGCCCTCTTACTGAAGCCGTCAACCTCAGAAGAAGAAGAGATCGCATCGATGCTTCAGGCGATCGAGGCCGTTGCGAGCAAAGATTCTATACAGATTACAAATATAAGGCCGCTGCCGGCGAGGGATAGGGGGTATTACCAGGAGTTATCTTTTGAGGTGATTGCAGAATCTCCGCTTGAAGGACTCATAAAATTTATGTATGACCTCCAGGCAGCAGACGATCTCTTAAGGGTCGTGAAGTTTACCCTGACTGCAAAATCCTCCTCAGGAAATAACCTAAAGGCTATACTGTCTATAAGTAAGCCTGCCGTAGCAGCAAACTAGTAAAATCTGCTTAACACTCTCTACCCAGAGAGTAGCCAATAACACCTTACACATATATGAGTTATGAACATATCTACTTGACATCTAGGGATATGTTATGTATACTCTCTAATTAGAGAGCTTATGAATACTATATACCTACTTAAAGATTTGGCTGTTAGAACCGGACTATCCGCATATACGATCAAGTATTATCTAAAGCTCGGCCTCATAAAAGAGATAGGCAGGAGCCCTGGTACAAACTTTAGGTATTTTGACGACTCTACGATAAGTGCTCTCGAAAATATAAGGTCATTGAGGAAAGACAAATTGACCTTGAAACAGATAAACAAAAAGATCAACACAGGAGCCATAATATAGGTATGAGTTATTATGAGGCGTTGGGCTTAGTAAAGGAGCCATTTTCTACAAGTCCGGATCCGGAATTCTTTTATCGCTCATCAGAACATAATACTGCGTTGCAGAGGCTCGAGATCGCTGTGAGGCTTAGGCGCGGATTGAGTCTTATCCTGGGAGATATAGGCACAGGGAAGACTACACTGAGCCGTACACTGCTACAGACTTTTAACGGTGAGGATAATTTCGTATTTAAACTCGTATTGGATCCGGCATATAAATCAGAATTTCAATTTCTGGCGGCCCTTACAAAGATGTTCGGCGTCAATCCTAACTTCAGGTCGACGCTCGATTATAAAGAGGCGATCGAAAAATATCTCTTTAGGATGGGCGTGGATGAGAATAAGACGATTATACTCCTAATCGATGAAGGGCAAAAGCTGAGCCACCCATTCCTCGAGATACTGCGCACACTCCTTAATTATGAGACGAATGAATATAAACTCCTGCAGCTTGTAGTCCTTGCGCAGATGGAGCTCCTGCCGCGTATTAAGAGAATAAAGAACTTTTACGACAGAGTTACTTTAAAATATATTATAAATCCGCTCGATGAGATGGAAACGAGGGAGATGATTAAATTCAGGCTCCATAAATCCGGGCTCGGGCCGGGAAGAGAGCTATTTACGCCAGGTGCTATAAAGATGATTTATGAACAAACTCTTGGTTACCCGCGCAGGATAGCCGTCCTATCGCATAATGCGCTCGAATACGCCGTTATGCGTGATAAGCAGATTGTTGACGAGGCCATTATGCGGAGCGTGATTTCGCAAGAGGTGAAGTGATGCCGAAGGAATTTTCACCGGAAGAGAAGCTGCTCAATTTAATCAGGAAAAAGAAAGCGGCTAATCCTCCGCCGGCACAACCCGAAAGACCGGTACCCCTGGCCAGCAAGCCGAATAGGGATCTGCCTTCATACTTGGATCTTACAAATATAATAAAGCTTGAACATATCAAGACGATAAATATGGTCCTCTTCTCATCACTGATCATAATAATATTATACCTTGCCATAGACATCTTCATCTTCTCTTCTGATGCAGTACCCGCTCAGGCCTATACTGCAAAAGACCCATCTCACGCTGTCCGTCAGGAAAAGAGGGAGATAGAGCCACTTTCACATTATTCAAAGGATATAAATGCGAAGGATCTCTTCAGGCCCCTTGCGCAAAACGATGCGGGAGGGACTAAACCGGTAGTCCCGGCAGAGGACGTCATGTCAAATCTATCTCTTTTGGGCGTAGTCTCCGGAGAAAATCCCCAGGCCATTATTGAAAACAAAAAACAAAAAAAGACCATCTTTCTTAAGAAAGGACAGACTTCAGGCGATCTCAAGCTAAAAGAAATCGAAGCGGATTCGGTTACAGTTATATATAGAGGAGAAGAATATACATTAACAATGTAATTATCAGGAGGTTAGGATGCTTAAAAAAACTTTTTGTATCACACTCATTATAGCGCTTCTTTCGTTAGGACAGGCATATAGCGAGGAGGCTGTTGATCCCAATAACATCTCGCTCGACTTTAAAGGGATGGATGTGGTCGATGTCCTGAAGCTTCTTGCGCAGCGCGGTAATATGAACATTGCCATAAGCAAGAATGTCAGGGGCAAGGTCACTATGTTTCTTAAGGATGTAGATGTAAATGATGCCTTTGAGATCATCCTGGCAACCAACGACCTCGCATATGAAAAGAAGGGCAACATAATCAATGTCATGACAGAAAAGGATTACGAGCAGACGTACGGCAGCAAGTTTCATGATAAGAGGGTGATCGAAACGTTTGAATTAAAATATGTTAAGGCTGCGGATGTCAGCAAGGCCCTGGAACAGATCAAGACAAAGATAGGCAAGGTGATAGTGGACGAAGGCTCAAACGCCGTTGTTGTAATGGACGCACCCTTTGTAGTGGAGAGGGCAAAGGATATGATTTTAACGCTCGATAAACCCGTGGAGACAAGGGTATTCACGCTCGATTATGCAAAGGCAGAAGAGGTAAAATCGAAGATCGAAGAAAAGCTGACGAAGAATATAGGTCTCATACAGGTAGACGAGAGGACCAATAAGCTGCTGATAACGGAACTTTCAAGCAGGATGTCATATATGGAAGAGCTTATCGGCGAGCTTGATGAAAGGACTAGAG
Source organism: Candidatus Omnitrophota bacterium (assembly GCA_013202745.1). Lineage (GTDB taxonomy): Bacteria > Omnitrophota > Gorgyraeia > JABMRJ01 > JABMRJ01 > JABMRJ01. The sequence continues at coordinate 1,941 of JABMRJ010000048.1, read as the reverse complement.
AAGTCCTTATAGAAGCTAAGATAGTGGAGGTAACTCTTAATGATGAGTTTAAGTGGGGTATTAACTGGGATCAGCTGATTAAGGTAAGCTCCCGGCTTGCCGGCATGAGTGTGGGCGCCAATTTCGCTGATGCTATCGTAGGTAGTGTCATACCGGCAGAGACGGGTAGTGTGACCGGCGGCTCTTTTGAGATAGGTACGCTTACGGGCCATAAATATCATGCTATGTTAGAGGTACTGGAGACGGTAGGAAAGACCGAGGTCCTCTCCAGTCCGAGGATTGTTGTCATTAATAATGAAGAGGCCTCCATACTTGTAGGCACTAACCAGCCATATGCTACTACAGGCACGACGGTAAGCGAGACAGTCTCCCAGACTACACAGCAGGTTACTTATGTAGACCTGGGGATAAAGCTGCATGTTACCCCAACCATAAATAAGCGCGGCTACATTACGATGAAGATTAAGCCCGAAGTAAGTTCAAAGACTGGTGATGTAGATATAGTGAGCGAGGAGGGTGATACCATCAGGACAACAAAAGTTCCTATAATTCAGACCTCCGAAGCGGAAACGACAGTTATGGTAAAGGATGGCAACACGATAGTACTCGCCGGCCTTATAGAGAAGAGGTCCGTAAAAACTGAAAACTCGATACCGTTTTTATCAAAAATTCCTCTTATAGGATTTTTGTTCAAAGGGATCGAAAAAGGCGACACTGACAACCCTGAGCGGAAAGAGCTTGTCATATTCCTTACTCCTCACATAATTAGCGGGGATGTGAGGGCGCCTGAGGTCAACGATTATCTTACAACTACCGAGGTCGGTAAAGCAGAGGTTGTGCAGCCTTCTGAAAAGAAGAGGGAGCGCACCCATTTCAAGGAATGGGGCGGCAGCGCGCAAGAGGAGTACATCTATGAGCCCCCGGCAGTAAAGGCTGCTGTGGTTCCCATCGCGGCAAGAGGCGGAGAGTTATACTATTCGACGATGTCTCCCAGCAATTATTACAATTTTGTCAGGGATAAGGTCCTCATGGAGGTGAGGAATAATTATCCGCGAAGCGGGATCGCAGGAGACGTATATATAAGTTTTAAGGTCATACGGGACGGCACGCTTGTCGGAGAACCGCGGATTCTTGCAACCGCAGACGAAAGCCTCAAAGATATTACAGTAAGGAGCGTCAAAAACGCTGCGCCCTTTCCTGAATTTCCCGAGTCTATGAGATCCCCTGTGGAGACATTTAAGATCGTAGTCTCATATAGATGATATAGACTTATTTCTTCATAGGGGAAAACGTAGTTTTCCCCTTATGACGTTCGCTACTACATAACATCCCCCACACGCTCACTGTCACCCTTTTCCATAGAGGAACTCAGAAAATGGCATATTTTTTGTCATCTTAAGCATCGATATAGACCCTCAGGATGCCAAACAAATATGCCATTTCCCTAACACACCAATCTATATTAAAGAGAAAGGGGGAGTATGTCCCCCTTTCTCTTTAAGAATCTCTTTCCCCCTAAAGTTGTACTGAACGAAGGCTCTATTGATAAGTAGAGGTTGTGTAATAGGTTACTCAGTTATTCATACAAGGCTGGGATAAAGGCCTGTGGTGTTCGCCGAAGCGACTGTGTGAAAATTGCGAACACAAACGCGCAGTTTAGATTATGACATTTTTATGACAGTTCGCAATTTGAACCACAGCGAGCGAAGGGCGCGCATCCCTGAGCGAGAGACAAGCGGAGGCGTACACCACAGGCCTTATATGAAGATTGTGTGGAAAATCGAGCGCTCCCACGAGAACAACCTCATGCGCTCAATAATAGGGCACGAGCGAGGAGAACCTTTTTCATTGACACTTGGATATAATTTTATTATAATAAGTTCCTTAATACTTTTATAATAATATAAAGATAGGGGTAGTGACATGCCAAATACCATACCT
>JABMRJ010000047.1 GCA_013202745.1 Candidatus Omnitrophota bacterium | reverse complement strand
CGCAAGATACTGCAGTTATTAAATAAAGAGAAAATAGTGAATTCATATAAAGGAAAAGGCGGAGGTTTTACACTTGCGCGAGATTCAAGCGAAATTTCGGTTCTCGAGCTTATAGAGATATTTCAGGGAGCCATAAAGCTAAATGAACATACTATCAGAAATAAGGTTTGCCCGGAGGCGAGGGGTTGTCCTTTAAAGGTGAGGCTGGATTCGATAGAGGAACATATCAAGTATGAATTGAATTCTATAACCCTATATTCATTAATAAAGGAATGGAGAAAAGGTCATGGCGAAAAGAAAGATCATAAAGATAGACGCGGATAAATGCACAGGCTGTGGCCTATGTATACCTAATTGTCCCGAAGGCGCATTACAGATGATAGACAATAAAGCGAGGCTCATAAGCGACCTCTTCTGCGACGGGCTCGGTGCTTGCATAGGCCACTGCCCTGAGGGGGCCATTGATATAGAGGAGAGAAAGGCAGAGCCCTATAATGAGAAGCTGGTGATGGCCAATATCATAAAACAGGGAAAGAATGTGATAAAGGCGCATCTTGCACACCTAAAAGATCACGGGGAAGAGGGCTATTTGAAGGAAGCTATCGACCTTCTTAAAGAGAAGGGGCTTGAGATTCCAAAATTGGGCGAAGATAAAACAGATGCATGCAGCCACGGCGGCTTTGCATGTCCGGGGTCGAAGGTTATGGAGTTCGGGCCGGACAAAGAGACGGCTGGCGGCAAGCCTCATACTAAAGGTGTCTCTCAGCTGAGACAATGGCCGGTGCAGATTAGGCTTGTTCCTACACATGCGCCGTACTTTAAAGATGCAGACCTCCTGATAGCAGCAGACTGCGTACCGTTTGCCTATGCAGATTTTCACAACGATCTTTTAAAAGATAAGAAGCTCCTTGTGGGGTGCCCCAAACTTGACGATATAGACTCCTATAAGGAAAAGTTGACAGAGGTTTTAAAAAGTAATAGTATAAAGTCTGTGACATATGCCCATATGGAGGTTCCCTGCTGCTCCGGGCTTATAGAGCCCTTAAAAGAGGCAATCGCATCATCAGAGAAGGCAATACCCTTTGGGGAAGTCGTTATAGGTATAAAAGGCGAGAGGCTAAGATGATAATTAAATGTCCGGGCTCACAGGCATTCAGCCAGCCGCATCCTGAGAATATAAAGTGTCCTCACTGTTCTGCGGATGTGGAGATATGGTCTGATGAAGTCAGAGCGACATGTCCCGGGTGCAAAAAAACCGTTACCCGCGAGCAGGAGATGGGCTGCCTTGAATGGTGCAAGTATGCAAAGGAGTGCGTGGGCGAGGACCGGTACAAAAAGTATATTAAGAATAAAAGAGGAGGATAGGATGGAACTTAAGGAAAAAGTAGAAAAAGCACTTGATAAGGTAAGGCCGCACCTAAAGGCAGACGGCGGCAATGTTGAGCTTGTGGATGTGACCACAGACGGCATAGTAAAGGTAAAGCTTACAGGCGCATGCGGAGGGTGTCCGATGAGCCAGATGACACTCAAGTCAGGTATTGCCCGCGTCTTGAAGGAAGAGGTTCCTGAAGTAAAGGATGTCGTCGCTGCATAGGACACAATAAAGCAAAATGGGATACGAAGTCGCGCTAACAAAGGCGTATTCAGACTTAAAAGCAATTGCAGAGAAAGATCTATATTCCATTCGTTTCTTAGGCGATGAGTATGAGATGGATCTCGAAAAGAAGAGAATACTATCACTCTCCTGCAACATACCTGCGCCCGCTTATATAAGTATACTCCTTTTGCATTATCTCAAGAAGAGATTGGCGGGACTGCCGGCACTCAGGAATGAGTGGATCGCCTTCCAGCAGCTTATAGGCGGCCAGGGATACTACCCCGCCTTCAAGAAACGGGCGATAGACCGCATAGTAAGAAAATACGGCGAAAAGCCCGATGCGATACTCGGATTATTAGAGCGTTTTAAGGCAAAGAGGGTGCAGCTTGCCGATATAAGTATCGTAATCGAGGTATTTGACGATATCCCCATATTGATTGAACTGTGGAAGGGTGACGATGAGTTCGGTCCTTCCGCCGATATACTCTTTGATAAAAATATAGACGATATATTCTGCACAGAGGATGTTGCTGTCCTGGCCGAGTCTCTCGTCTCAAGTATTTGATGATGTATTTTTCTCATTCGACGTAGTATAATGGTATAAATGTGATGATAGAGCTCAAGACAAAACTTACCGGGGTTATACAGAGGACACCTACCGTAAAGAGCTTCCGCTTTGAGGCAGAAGATGATGTAGAGTTCAAGGCGGGGCAGTACTTTCTCCTGACTATAGATGTCAACGGAGAAAAGCGGACGAAGCCCTTCTCATTCTCAAATTCTCCGACGGAGAAAGGTTATATAGAATTTACCAAGAGGCTCACAGAAAGTCCGTTTTCCAATGCCCTGACGAATCTAAAAGTAGGTGATACGGCGAGACTGAAGCTGCCTTACGGGACATTTACATTAAAAGATCAAGATGAAAGAATCGTCTTCCTTTCAGGGGGAGTGGGGATAACACCCATAAGGAGTATCTGTAAATATGTAGATGACAGCGGAGCGCCTACCGATATAACCCTCATCTACAGCAACAGGTCCCCGGGTGATATCATATTTAGGGAAGATTTTGACAAGATGGATAGATCGCCTGATAATAATATACGTGTAATATATACTTTCACATCAGATGCAAAAGATATAGCCAAAGAAGATAAATGCAGGATTGGCCATATCGATGAGCGGATGATAAAGGCGGATGTCCCTGATTATAATGAGAGGGTCTTCTATGTGTGCGGCCCGCCAAAGATGGTGGAATACATGTGTGAGATACTTAAAGATAAACTGGGCATAACGGGCGATAAGATAAGGCTCGAGAATTTCGCAGGGTACTGATCATATGAGACAAAGATGCAGTGAGTGCGTAGAATACAGGCGGTGCAGGGAGTCATTTACATCCTGGATATTCTTTATAATAGGCCTATTGGCGACTATAGCCATAAGGGTGGTCATAGTTCTTACGCACGTGAACCCACTCTATGGAAAAGCAGCTTGGTATATCGGTATAACCGGATTTTTTGCATTCTTTGTCTATAAATTCAGGGTGAATAAGGCGAGGGCAAAGATCATAGAAACGAGAGGGCTTATCAAGAAGATTGACGGTAAGAATAAACTTTCTGACGAAGACTATAATGTCTTGGGTGCTATACTATGCGGCCTGAGTTCAAGGAAAGAGGCGCTCAACTATCTGTTTATATTCGGATTATCTGCCGTTGCCTTACTTGCGGCACTCTATTTTGATTTCATAAAATAAAAAAAGGGGGATAAAAAATGGCAGTAGAAAAAATAGGCGATGAATACAGATGTAACATATGCGGCAATGAAGTCACGGTAACCAAGGTAGGCGGAGGTGAGCTTGTCTGCTGCGGCCAGCCGATGGAGAAGACAGAATAGATGCTCGATAAAAATATAATCAGATTTTTTAAGCACCAGCATTTCAGTGTAGTTACGACGGTCGATGCGAATGGAATGCCCCATAATTCCTGCAAGGGGGTAGTGGAGATCGACGATGCGGGAAGGGTATACCTGCTTGATCTTTATAAGAAAGAGACCTATAAGAATTTAAAGAGAAATCCCCATGTAAGCATTACTGCGGTAGACGAACATAAATTTATCGGATATTCCATAAAAGGGAATGCCAAGATAGTAAACAAGGGTGAGCTCGATTCCGGCCACATAGAGGCATGGGAGAAGAGGATTTCAAACAGGATAACGCAGAGACTCCTCAAGGAGATACGCGGAGAGAAAGGGCATGAAAAGCAGCCGGAGGCGCTTATGCCGAAGCCTGCATACCTTATCCTCGTTGAAGTAGAGAGTGTTGTGGATCTCGTTCCACACCATATGAGAGATGACAAAAGTTAACTTTAAGTGAAGGAGGCATAAAGTGAAATTGAAAGGCAGCAAGACTGAAAAGAATCTACTAGCATCTTTTGCCGGTGAGTCGCAGGCGCGTAACCGTTACACCTACTTTGCGGGCGTGGCAAAGAAGGCCGGTTATGAGCAGATAGCGGCGATATTCCTCGAAACGGCCGAAAATGAGAAGGAACACGCAAAGATGTTCTTTAAACTCCTGGAAGGCGGCGAGACGGAGATAACGGCTACATATCCGGCAGGCATTATAGGCGATACGGCCGCGAATCTTGATGCATCAGCCGCGGGTGAGCACCTCGAATGGACCAAGCTCTATAAAGAGGCCGAAGATGTTGCACGCAAAGAAGGCTTCGAAGAGGCGGCAAAGCAGTTTAAGGAGATAGCAGAAGTTGAAGAGGAGCATGAGAAGAGGTACAGGAAACTCCTCAAGAACCTAAAAGACGATGAGGTGTTCAAAAAGAAGGCCCCTGTTAAGTGGAGATGCCGTAATTGCGGATATGTGCACGAAGGAAAAGAGGCGCCTGATAAGTGTCCCGCGTGCGCGCACCCTCAATCCTACTATGAGATCATGTGCGAGAATTACTAATATAAGATGAAGGCGCTCATATCTGAATATAATAAGAAAAAGAGCAAGATAAAAAAGAGGCTCCAGGAATTTGAGTGCAGGGGCAGGGCCAAGGATGAAGATATATTCGAGGAGCTCTGCTTCTGTCTTTTTACGCCCCAGTCTAAGGCAGTCTCCTGCGACAAGGCCCTTAAGAGATTGAGAAAGCGAGGCCTCCTACTTAAGGGCAGCGGCAAGGCTGTAAGGGGAGAGCTTTCAGGCGTGAGATTCCCGAATAATAAGACCGCCTATCTTTTAGCGGCGCGCAAACTCTTTAAGGAAGGCAAAGGGATAGGTGTAACGCGCAGGATCGATAAGAATGATATAATCAAGACGAGAGAATGGCTGGTCGAGAACGTGAAGGGGTTCGGTTATAAAGAGGCGAGCCATTTTTTGAGGAATATAGGCCTTGGTAAGGACCTTGCCATACTAGACGTCCATATATTAAGGAACCTTAAAAAATGCGGCGTGATAAAAGAGTTTCTCACTTCGATAAGCAGAAAAAGATACATGGAGATAGAGGATAAGATGCGCGCCTTTGCAAAGAGGCTTGATATACCACTTGGGGAACTTGACCTTCTTTTCTGGTCCATGGGGACCGGTATAATATTTAAGTAATCTAAAAGTGTACTATGCAAAAGAATAAGAGGCTTACTCTCGTCGAGCATTTAGAAGAGCTTAGGTCCAGGCTCGCAAAATCGGCAATCTTTGTGGTCGTTGCGTCCTGCCTATTTTATGGAGTGGTCGGGTATATCCTCCCGCACCTTACAAGGCCTGTCGGCAGGCTCGTATTTATCGCGCCGCACGAAGCATTTGTAACCAATATCAAGATAGCCTTCTTCGGAGGGCTATTTATCTCTTTACCGTTTCTCATCCTCCAGATATGGCAATTCGTAAAGTCGGGCCTTAAGACGAATGAAAAGAATTACGTCCTTCTCTTTGGCCCGCTCTCATTTTTGTTCTTCCTGGCCGGTAGTGCATTTGGGTATTTTATAATAGTGCCCATAGGCATGAAATTCCTTCTGAGTTTCTCGACAGATATCGTAACACCCATGATAGCGATAAGCAGGTACGTATCCTTTTTAGGGGTCCTGACATTTGCCTTCGGCCTCGTCTTTGAGCTGCCCCTCATAGTGCTCTTCCTTACCAAGATAGGTATAACGACACCTCAGTTTCTGGCAGCGAGAAGGAGGGAAGCGATCGTGCTCATATTCATCTCAGCGGCAGTCCTTACGCCCCCTGATATTATAACGCAGTGCCTAATGGCGCTGCCCCTCCTTATACTATATGAAATAGGTATTATTTTCTCTAAACTTGCGTACAGATCGAAGAGAGGGCCGGACAAAGCTCCTTGATTTATAGGTAATTTTGTGTTATTTTATACGTCAGTGCGGATGTGGTGGAACTGGCAGACACGCCAGCCTTAGGAGCTGGTGCCTTCGGGCTTGAGAGTTCGACTCTCTCCATCCGCACCAGTTTTTCAAGTGTGCGCGTGAAGAGTCGAAGCGAGCGAACGCCGAGCGAAGCGAGGATGAGGCCGTAAGCCGTAGGCCGGCCGGAAGTGAGCGAGGTGAGCCTACGCAGGCGAGCACCGCGAGCCGTAGTAGGCGACTCTCTCCATCCGCACCATCTAGCAGAATTTGGTCTTCCTGCCGGCAGGCAGGCGGCGGACTGTTACCCCTTCCTAAACTTTTTGTACCGGGTGCGATTTTAGCTTCCAACCTGTCCCTCATTTTGACTTGCAAGCTGTCCCCGGGGACAGCTTGGTGAGTAAATTTGCACCCGGTACAAGAAAAACCTCGGAGTGCCCACCACAAAAACCCGCACCCTCTAAAGTTGTGCCACTTCGTGACTTCGGGGCTGGATAAAAGACTGTGGTGTCCGCCGGAGCGACTGTGCGAGGATTGCGAACACAAACGCGCAATTTAGATTATGACATTCCTGCCTGCCGGCAGGCAGGTTTATGACAGTTCGCAATCCGAACCACAGCGAAGTGAGAGGCGCGGTCCTCGAACGAGTGGCCCCTCGTTTCACTCGGGGTCGTCCCGAGCGAAGTCGAGGGACGACAAGCGGAGGTGGATACCACATGCCTTATAGGGAGGTTGCCTAGGGAAGAAGCCCGCTAATAGACCATTATATTTAATTTGACTATATATTATAATCTTGCTATAATTAGGGCTCTGAATTGAAATATGCCCGCATAGCTCAATTGGTAGAGCAAGACACTCTTAATGTCGAGGTTCTAGGTTCGATTCCTAGTGCGGGTACCACGTTCGCCGAAGGCGAACGTGATCCTGAGCATGCGACCAAAGGGAGCATGCGAGGGACCTTTGTAAGTCGAAGGACCTTTAAGGGAGCATCTGAAGGACCTTTATACGTATACGATATTTGACATATAGTGCAGACGAAGGTATTTCGGCAGCTAAGATGCTCGCGTTGCTCGCATCTTTTAACGCTGCCTCAATATCGCGTTTGCTTCGCAAACGCGGGTGTAGCTCAGTTGGTAGAGCACAACGTTGCCAACGTTGTTGTCGTCGGTTCGAAACCGATCACCCGCTCCACTTTCACCGAAGGTGAAAGTGATCCTGAGGAAGCGACAAAAAGGAGCTCCCGAAGGACCTTTACACGTAAGCTGAAGGACCTTTTGGGAAGTGAAGGACCTTAACGAAGCAGAAGTACCTTAACCTGTGATGCATGAAAGGGAATGCAATTATGAAAATTATGGATTTTCTCAATTTGGATGCGATAACCGCTGACCTGAAGTCAACCACAAAGAAAGAGATAATAAAAGAACTTGTCGATCTCATGGTCAAGGCCGGAGACATAAAGAAGGGCGATGACCTCGTGAAGACCATAATGTCCCGTGAGACACTGGGCTCCACGGGTATCGGCCAGGGGATCGGGATACCGCATGGTAAATCTACCACAGTAAAGAAGCTCACAGCCGCATTTGGATTGTCAAAAAATGGGGTAGATTTCGAATCATTAGACGGGGAGCTTACCTATATCTTCTTTCTATTAATAGCCCCGGAAGAATCTGCGGGGCCGCACCTTAAAGGGCTTGCAAGGATATCGCGCCTCCTTAAAGACAAGTATTTCCGCGACACACTCCTTAAGGCACAGGACGCAAAAGAGATAATTAACATTATAAAGAGCGAAGATTCAAGGAAAGGCTAATCGTAGATGCAGCCTCTAAAGTGGCTATTTCCGGGAATGCTGGTAAAGAGATGGTTATTCTTAGGGATAATAGGCATCATAATGATATCTATGGGCTTTGCCATTATCATCTCAGAGGATATACCTGCCAGTAAGACCGGCGCGAGTGTCGTAATAATCTTCGGTATTATATTAGTTATCACGAGCATAAAGAGGATGATAAAGTCTCTCCTGATGGTTATCATGCCCCAGCAGAAGCAGAAGGACCTGGTAGACATGGTATATAAAAAGAGACAGCTTGACAGGAGTTTTAATATAGTGGCCCTTGGAGGGGGTACCGGATTATCGACGCTTCTCCATGGATTGAAGGAGTATACGAGTAATATTACCGCTATCGTTACGGTTGCTGATGACGGAGGTTCTTCAGGAAGGCTCCGTGAAGAATTCGGCATGCTGCCGCCAGGCGATATAAGAAACTGCCTCGTTGCGCTGGCAGATGCAGAACCGTTAATGGGTAAGCTCTTTCAGTTCAGGTTTACAGAGGGCGAAGGGTTAAAAGACCATAATTTCGGAAACCTCTTTATAACAGCTATGCTGAAGGTTACGGGAGATTTTGAGAAGGCGGTTAAGGAGTCGAGCAAGGTCCTCGCCATACGCGGAAGCGTCATCCCTTCTACATTATCGAGAGTGACACTCATGGCAGAATACCAGGATGGCACGCGCACCATAGGGGAGAGCAAGATCTCGCATGTAGCGGCCCCGATAAAGAGGCTCCATATAAAGCCTACGGATTGCAAGGCAACCCGCGAGGCCATAGAAGCCATAAGGAAGGCAGAGATGATACTGCTCGGGCCGGGCAGTTTATATACGAGCATAATGCCGAATATCATCATACCCGAGATAAGCAGGGAACTTGCACAATCGAAAGCGATGAAGGTATATATATGTAATGTCATGACGCAGCACGGAGAGACGGACGGGTACAAGGCGGGTGATCACCTCAAGGCGATACTCGCCCACACAACGCCGGATGTCGTTACACACTGCATAGTAAATAGCGGAGGCGTTCCAGAGGCGCTTCAGGAAAAGTATAAGGAAGAAGACGCATATCCCGTAATAGCGGATGTAGAGGCTATAGAGCGGATGGGGTATAAGGTGATAAGGGCGAATGTAATAAGCACCAAGGATTACGTAAGACATGATGCCGTAAAGCTGGCGAAGATCATAAATGATTTTGCACCCGCCAGAAAGGCGCAGCAATAGATGATAGTCGAGAAGAAGATAGCCATAAAGAATAAATTGGGTCTCCATGCGAGGCCGGCGGCTCTCTTTGTCCAGATAGCAAATAAATTTGATTGTGAGATTATTGTAAGGAAGGGCAAAGAAGAGGTGAACGGAAAGTCTATAATGGGCATCATGATGCTGGCAGCGGGCAAGGGGTCCACTATTTATATAAAGGCCGAAGGGGAAGATGCCGAAGAAGCTATAACGCAGCTTGAGGGCCTATTGAACGGTGACCTGGAAGGTAAGAGCAACGTATTTTAAGGAGCGAAAAAGACTGTGAAGAAAAAACCATCGACCTTGATAGGGATACCTGCATCGCCCGGTATAACCATAGGTAAGGCATATCTTCCCGACAGCGAGGAGATAAGCATCACCAAGAAGCGCATCAAGCCCGAGGATGTAGCAGAAGAGATCACCCGGTTTAAAGAAGCGCTCTCCAGGACCAAAGAGGAGATCTTAAAGATCAAAGAGAAGATCTCCAAAGAGATGGGTGTCGAGCACGGCGAGATATTCAGCGCGCATCTCCTCGTCCTGGAAGATATCATGCTCATAGAAGAGGTCGTTGTAAGGCTGAGGCGCGAAAGGTTCTGCATAGAATATATATTCCTCGACGTCCTCAAGAAGTATATAAATGCCTTCTCCAAGATGGACGACGAATATCTCAAGGAGAGGATAAGCGACATAAGCGATGTAGGCAAGAGGATACTCAAGAACCTTACGGGCCAGAGGACGCGCACCTTAAGTAATCTTTCAAAACCCGTAATAGTAATAGCCTACGACCTCTCACCATCCGATACGGCCACTATGCACAAGAAGCATGTGACAGGCTTTGCCACGGATATCGGCGGCAGGACCTCCCATACGGCCATCATGGCGAAATCCCTTGAGATACCTGCGGTTGTCGGATTAGAGGAGGTAACGAGAAAGGTACGAAACGGCGATACGCTCATAGTTGACGGCAGGCACGGCATTGTCATAATAAATCCCGATAAGACTATCCTCAAGAAATACGAATCCGAAAAGCGGAAGTTATTAACTTTCGAAAAGGGTCTCGCATCATTAAAGGACCTTAAATCAGAGACTAAAGACGGCCACAAGGTTATACTATCTGCCAATATAGAGATGCCGGATGAGGTCGCCTCTGTCAAGCTGCACGGCGCAGATGGTATAGGGCTCTACAGGACGGAATATTTCTACATGAACAGGAAAGACCTGCCGACCGAAGAGGAACAGTATCAGTCCTACAAGCTTGTAGCTGAAAGGATGAAGCCAGATTCCACTATCATAAGGACGCTGGATCTGGGAGGAGATAAGTTCCTTTCACAGCTGGAGGTCCCCAGGGAGATGAACCCTTATCTCGGCTGGAGGGCAATAAGATTCTGTCTTGCAAAACCCGATATATTCAAAGCACAGCTGCGTGCCATATTGAGGGCCTCTGCATACGGCCCCCTTAAGATAATGTACCCTATGATATCAGGGCTCGACGAGCTCAAACAGGCCAACGCAATATTGGAAGAGGTCAGAAAAGAGCTTAAGAAGAAAAAAATCGCGTTTGACGATGATATGGAAGTCGGGGCGATGATAGAGGTCCCATCAGCAGCGCTTACCTCGGATATACTGGCAAATGAGGTCGACTTCTTCAGCATAGGGACGAATGATCTTATACAATATGCCCTTGCCGTTGACAGGGTAAATGAAAAGATTGCCTATCTTTATGAACCAGCCCACCCGGCCGTCTTAAGGCTGATCAGAAGTATAATAAATAATGGCCATGATAAGGGTATCTGGGTAGGTCTGTGCGGTGAGATGGCAGCTGAACCCTCCCTCGCGCTGGTCCTCCTCGGTCTTGGACTGGATGAATTCAGCACGTCCCCTATGGCAGTTCCCGAGATAAAGAAGGTAATAAGGGCGGTTACGCTCGAACAGGCGAAAAAGATAGCGCACAAGGCACTGACATTGTCTACGGGCAAAGAGGTTGAGGAATATGTCAAGGCCAGGCTTATGGAATATGCCCCTGAGCTTGCGTAAAATGTTTTAGATGGAGAAATTAATATGTGTAAGATGAATACCGAATCAATAAAGAGACTCGATAAGTCAAAAATGATGGATCTGCTCATAAATTTTCCTAAACAGCTCTCAGATGCGGCAGATATAGGAAAGGGGATCGATTTTACAGCCAAGATCAGGAAGGGCTTCAACAAAATAGTCTTTACGGGCCTGGGCGGCTCTGCTATAGGGGCCGATCTCATCAGGTCTTACGTAGCCGGAGAGTGCAGGGTCCCTATATTTGTAAACAGGGATTATACGCTGCCCGCCTTCGTCGATAAAGATACCCTTTTGATAGTCTCCAGTTATTCCGGAAATACAGAGGAGACGCTGAGCGCTTATGATGAAGGGCTAAAGAAGGGCGCAGGTATAGTGGCCATAACCTCAAATGGCGAGTTAAAAAAGAGGGCAGAGAGAGACGGCTTCCCATTTATAATAATCCCACAAGGATATCCTCCCAGGTGTGCCCTCGGTTACTCGTCTATACCTATAATCATGCTATTTGCGAAATTGGGCCTCATTTCCGATAAGGCGAAAGAGATAAAAGAGGCGATAGAGGTTATGGAAGGATTGAAGAAAGACGCCCTTTCGCCTGAAATAGGCAAGGATAAGAATATAGCAAAAGAGGTAGCAGGGGAACTGCTCAATAGGTATGCCATCATATACGGCGCCAATCAGCATACAGACGTTGTGGCTACGCGCTGGAGAGGGCAGCTGGCAGAAAATTCTAAGGCGGTCTCTTCATCACATCTTTTTCCGGAGATGAACCACAACGAGATCGTAGGCTGGCGCAATCCTAAGAATCTTATGAAAAATTTCCTAGTTTTGATACTCCGCGACAAGGGTGATCACCCCAGGGTAAAGACGAGGATGGAGATCTCAAAGACGATAATATCTAAAGAGGATGTAAAGATAGTGGAGGTCCATTCAAAGGGTAAGTCCATTTTAAGCAGGATATTCTCGTTGATATATATAGGTGATTTTGTAAGCGTATATCTGGCTATATTGAACGGCGTCGATCCGACACCCGTCGATAGTGTAATGTATCTAAAGAATGAATTGGCAAAAGTATAAGGTTCTATCATGAAGGCACTGATACTGGCAGCAGGTTATGCCACAAGACTCTATCCGCTGACATTGGACCAGCCGAAGCCGCTCCTCAAGGTCGGTTCTAAGACGATCACCGAAAGGATACTTGAAAAGATAGAAAGAGCAGGCAATGTAGATAAGATCTATATTGTGACCAATGAGAGATTCTCATCGCATTTTACAAGATGGGCCAGGAAGAGTAAGTACAAAAAGACCTTAGAGGTCATAAACGACCACACCCTTACCAACGAGACACGCCTTGGCGCGATAGGTGATATAGATCTCGTTATAAAAGAGGCAAGGATAGCGGATGATCTCCTCGTGGTTGGAGGGGACAATCTCTTCGATTTTGATCTGGGCGATTTTGTAAAGTTCGCGCAGGCGAAAGGCAAGACGGCCGTCGCACTTCTCGATGTAGAAGATATTGAACTCGCTAAGAAATACGGCATAGTGGGCCTAGACAGCAAGGATAGGGTGGTGGATTTTCAGGAAAAACCGGAAGATCCCAAATCGACACTTGCCGCCATATGTGTTTATTATTTTCCCAAGGATATGCTGAATCTTGTCGATAAATATTTGAATACGGGCGAGAACAAAGACGCCCCGGGACATTATATAGGATGGCTTGCAACCAACGACACTGTTTACGGATACAAGATAGAAGGTCAATGGTTTGATATCGGAGATAAAGAGTCATTGAGCCAGGCGGATGAGATCTATAAAAAAATGGAAGGAGAAAGATAGAGATGGCTAAGAGGACCACTAAGAAAGAGAATTACCTGTTTACTTCAGAGAGCGTGACCGAAGGGCATCCGGATAAGGTATGTGACCAGATATCGGATTCCATTCTTGATGCAATTTATGAACTCGACCCTCAGGGGAGGGTTGCCTGTGAGGCCCTGGTAACGACAGGCCTTGCTATGGTAGCGGGAGAGGTCACCACATCCTGCTATGTAGACATACCCAAGATAATAAGAAATACGATAAAAGAGATAGGATACACACATGCCGTATACGGGTTCGATTACCTTACGTGCGGTGTCGTGACCTCTATACAAGGGCAATCCCCGGATATCGCATTGGGCGTAGATACCGGAGGGGCCGGAGACCAGGGCATGATGTTCGGTTATGCCAGCGACGAAACGCCAGAATTTATGCCCATGCCCATCATGCTGGCCCACAAGCTTACGAGACGGCTTGCCCAGATAAGAAAAGATGAGGTTGTAAATTATCTCAGGCCCGACGGAAAGAGCCAGGTGACCGTAGATTATAGAAACGGTGTGCCCAAGCGCATAGATGCTATAGTAATAAGCGCGCATCATGACCACAAGGCCAAGCTCTCAACGATAAAGAAAGACGTAATGGAGCACGTGATAAAGAATGTCATACCAAAGGGGCTCCTTGATAAGAAGACGAAGATATTCATAAACCCGACAGGCCGCTTTGAAGTGGGCGGGCCGCAGGGCGACACAGGCCTTACCGGAAGGAAGATCATAGTCGATACATACGGCGGTGTCGGTTCGCATGGCGGCGGATGCTTCTCAGGCAAAGACCCGACAAAGGTCGATAGATCCGCTTCATACATGGCGAGATACGTTGCCAAGAATGTAGTGGCGGCAGGGCTTTCACGGAAATGCGAAATTCAGGTCGCCTATGCTATAGGCGTAGCAGAGCCGGTATCTGTCATGATCAATACGTACAACACCGGAAAACTCTCAGACGAGGAACTCAAGAAGGCCGTATTGAGGACATTCGACTTCAAACCGCGCGCGATCCTGGAGAACCTGAAGTTGAGAAGACCCATCTATAAGCAGACAGCAGCGTATGGCCATTTCGGCAGAGATGAAGAAGATTTTACATGGGAAGAGATAGATAAAGTAGACGCATTGAAGCAGGAAGCAAAGAAGGTATAACAAGGAGAGCATATAATGAAATATGATATAAAGAGTTTAAGTCTGGCAAAGAAGGGCAGACTCAGGATAGAGTGGGCGAATGAGTATATGCCGGTCCTGACCCTTATTAGAAAGAGGTTCACCAGGGAGAAGCCCCTTAAGGGGACGCGGGTAGCTGCATGCCTGCACGTTACCACCGAGACCGCAAACCTTATGATTACACTTAAGGCCGGCGGCGCAGAGACGGTCTTGTGCGCATCAAACCCCCTCTCAACACAGGACGATGTGGCCGCATCATTGGTAAAGGACCACAGGATACCGGTATTTGCCATTAAGGGTGAAGACAATAAGACATATTATAAGCACCTGAATAAGGCGCTTGATATCAAGCCGCATGTCAGCATGGATGACGGTGCGGATCTCGTCTCTACGATCCATAAAGAGAGGACGGATCTCGTGGCGAATATCCTGGGCGGCACCGAAGAGACGACTACCGGTGTTATACGCTTAAGGGCGCTCCAGGATAAGGGACAGCTCTTATTCCCGCTTGTAGCTGTAAATGACGCTGACACAAAGCACCTCTTTGATAATAGGTATGGGACCGGCCAGTCTACCATAGACGGTATACTGCGGGCCACTAACATACTCATGGCGGGCGCGCACTTTGTTGTGTGCGGTTACGGTTGGTGCGGAAGGGGTGTTGCGAGCCGCGCAAGAGGCATGGGCGCAAATGTCATTGTATGTGAGACAGACCCCCTGAAGGCTCTCGAGGCGGTCATGGATGGCTACAATGTTATGGGCCTGAAAGAGGCGGCCAGGAAGGGCGACGTCTTCGTTACGTTGACAGGCGATATAAACGTAATAAGACAGGAGCACTTTAAACTCATGAAAGACGGCGCCATAGTCTGTAATTCAGGCCACTTCAATGTGGAGATAGACCTTGCCACATTGGCCAAGATGTCCAAAAAGAGAAGACGGGTCAGGGATTTCGTGGAGGAGTATACACTGAAGAATGGCAGAAGGATAAATATCCTCGGCGACGGCCGGCTCATAAACCTTGCCGCAGCAGAAGGGCACCCTGCGAGCGTAATGGATATGAGCTTTGCAAATCAGGCACTCGCATGTGAATTCCTAAAGAAGAATAGCAGCAGCCTGGAGCGGAAGGTATACAAGGTCCCTGATGATATAGACAAAGAGATTTCGAGACTGAAGTTAAGATCTCTCGGTGTAAAGATCGATAGATTAACCAAACAGCAGAAAGAGTACCTCACCAGCTGGGAGATGGGTACATAAGGAGGGTTTTGATGAGCAAGGCGACTAAAAATATAGATGATTTGGTATCGGAGATAGCATTAGCCGATAACATTGAAAAGAAGAGAGAGTTTGCAGGGGAGATACTTGAACTTGGATACGCTCGGGGAGTCTATCCTTCAAGCATAAACGAGTTATATATGGCAAGGGGCAGAGGTGAGTTCACGGGTTTTACAGTCCCGGCCATAAACTTAAGGACTATAACCTATGACCTTGCACGTGCGATATTCAGGGCGGCCAAGAAGATCAACGCAGGCGCTTTCATATTTGAAATAGCAAAGTCGGAGATGGGTTATACGGCCCAGCCGCCTGCAGAATATGCATCTGTCTGCATAGCGGCTGCAATAAAGGAAAATTATAAGGGGCCGGTCTTTATACAGGGAGACCATTTCCAGGTCAATACAAAGAAGTTTAAAGAGGACCCGACCAAAGAGATAGGCGGCATGAAGGACCTGATAGAGCATGCTGTAGAGGCCGGATTTTACAACATAGACATAGACTCCTCAACGCTTGTCGATCTTTCGCAGCCTACAGTGGAGAAGGAGCAGGAGCTAAACAACAGCGTATGCGCAGAGTTGACCAACTTTATACGCAGCATACAGCCGGAAGGCATAGAGATATCAGTGGGCGGAGAGATAGGCGAAGTTGGAAAAAAGAACTCCACCCCGGAGGAGCTGCGTGCGTTTATGGGAGGCTTTTATAAGAAGCTCAAGAAGGGCAATACAGGGATAAGCAAGATAAGCATACAGACCGGGACCGCGCACGGAGGCGTAGTCCTGCCGGATGGTTCTATTGCAAAGGTGAAGCTCGATTTCGATACGTTAAAGAATATGTCTGAGGTGGCAAGAAAAGAGTTCGGCATGGCAGGGGCTGTGCAGCACGGAGCATCCACGCTTCCGCCGGAGGCATTCGGCAAGTTTTCCGAAGTGGAGACTGCCGAGGTGCACCTTGCTACTGAATTCCAGAACATGGTATATGAGAGCAAAAGCTTCCCGTCAGACTTGAGAGAGCGGATATATGGCTGGATAAGGAAAAACCTCGCAACCGAGAAGAAGACGGGCGAGACCGACGAGCAGTTCATCTATAAAGCGAGAAAAAAGGCGCTCGGTCCGTTTAAGAAGGATATACTGGGGATTTCCGCCAAGGATAGGGATAATATTGCAAAAGAGGTTGAAAAGAAATTCGACTTCTTATTCGGTAAGCTCAATATCCGGGATACCCACGATATAGTCTCAAAGTATGTTACGTTAAAACGCGTAAGCAGGGATAAAGCAAAGAAGGCAAAAAGAATAGAGCTCACCGGGGAAGGTGACGACTAATTTAGCGGCACCTCTTCATAAGATAGAAGCCAAGACCTACAAAGAATACATTGGCCAGCCAGACCGATATTATCGGTGGAAGTATACCACCCTTACCCAAGGCTATGCATATGGCCTGGACCACGTAAAAGACGACCCCTATAATTATACTTATGCCCATACCTATCAAGAGCCCGCCCCTCTGTATCATAAGGGCCATCGGAGCGGCAACGAAGATGACTATGAGGCTGGCAAGCGGGAATGCAGTCTTGTAATAGAGATCGACGAGGAGTTTCCTTTTTGTTGCAGAGTTTTTTATAGAGAATTTATTGATATACTCCCTTAACTGCCTGTAGTTCATGAATTCAGGATGCCTTCCTTTTTTTACAAAGTCATCAGGTGTCTCCTTCAATTTAATAGCCTTAATCTTGAACGGGTGGGGTTTGCCCAGGATATATCCGGCAAGATCAAGCTTGTACGTAGTACCATTCCGAAATACCCACCTGCTGCCGTCCCACGTAGCGCTCTGTGCGGAAAATTTAAAGGCGAGATTATGGTCTTCGTCATTCTGGTGGATGATCACATCTTTTAACTCATTCGTCTTTCTATTGAATGATTTAGCGTATATGATGCGGTTTTCTGCACCGAAGATCGCTATATCCTCTATTATAACCTTCTCTTCCTTCTTGCCTACCTCCCTGATCTCACTATCCCTTATACCTGAAGATATGGGCATAAGCTCCGGTACGACCCTGTCGTTTATTACAAAGACCGTTATGCATATGAGTGCGGCGGTATAGAGGATGGGCTTTATGATACTCAAGAGGCTTACACCGCTGATCCTCATAGCAGTAAGCTCATTGGATTTTTTAAAATTGGTCAGTGTATAGATAGTGGCCAGGAGGACCGCCATTGGTGCGGCCTGCACAAATATAGTGGGTATGAATGTCCCGTAATAAAGAAGGATAGTTGTAACGGGCACATGGTTACGGAGCATCTCATCTATGAAATTGAAGAGATCCGCTATTATATATAGGAATATGAATGCTATTATGCAGTATATGAACGAATGCACAAACTCCCTGAGCACATACCTATCTATTATTCTCATGATATTACCTTTTTGCTGTCCTGTAAAATAGCAAGGATCCTACGATCAGGAACACTATATTACCGAGCCACATGCCGAGCCATGGCGGCAGGAACTT
>JABMRJ010000046.1 GCA_013202745.1 Candidatus Omnitrophota bacterium | reverse complement strand
TAATATCGAAGAGATAGTTCCATCCGCGCTCCATTATGGCTACCGATCATCCATCACTCTCCATAAGTCAAAAGCCGGTTATGGTTACTTTTCTTACGACAATAAGACCGTTATACCCATAGACCGGTGTCCCCTGGCCTCGGATACTATAAACAGCGCTATACCCAATTTGGATGTATCAGGCGGTAAGGAAGATGTAACGATAAAGAGCGACAAGTCAGGTAAGGCCTGGATAAGCGGGCACCCGGGCCATAGGTTCTTTAAGGATGATTTTTTAGGGAAGGAATTGACTTTCTCTCCTATTGCTTTTTCCCAGACCAACAGGCAGGTTGCCGAATCTATGATAAAAAGGCTCCGCCTTTTGATGCAGAAGAAGGCGGGCGGCGTATTATTTGATCTATATTGCGGAGCGGGATTCTTCGGGATACTGATGCACGATCTCTTTGAATCGATCGTGGGCATAGATGGCAATCGCGTAGCGATAAACTGCGCCAAGTCGTCAAAGGCAGATCTTTCTATAAAAAATATTAAGTTTTATCTCGGAGAAGTTGATACGAGCTTTAATTTTTACTATGATAGGATGCGGGGGGAAAAAAATACTATTCTCATAGACCCTCCGCGCTCTGGAATAAGCAAGAGGCTGGCTGCGAGGCTTGCGGCACTCAATGGTGTCAGTCTAATCTGCTATATATCCTGCGATCCCGCTATGCTGGCGCGTGATGCAAAGATCCTTACGCAGGGCAAGGCATGGTCGCTTGATAAAGTTACATGCTTTGATATGTTCCCCAGGACAAAACATATCGAAACGATAGCTTTCTTTAAGAAGTGCGATTGATCAATCTTAGCAGCTCCCTGTATGATCTTGCTCTGCATATCTCTTGTCGCAGTATCGTAGCATGACTGAGGCCTTTTAGGTACCACATCGCTATCTTTCCCATGAAACCCATCTTACAGGCAGGGCTTATCTCTTTGTATTTATTTATGTAGGCGAGATGCCTT
Source organism: Candidatus Omnitrophota bacterium (assembly GCA_013202745.1). Classification (GTDB taxonomy): domain Bacteria; phylum Omnitrophota; class Gorgyraeia; order JABMRJ01; family JABMRJ01; genus JABMRJ01. The sequence goes on along the minus strand of JABMRJ010000046.1, from coordinate 1,214 downwards.
TTGAGGACCCGCTTTTTTTGAGCAAGCGTTGGGGGTTTTGGTATGGTCCCGCTTTTTAGATAGCCTTCGATATCCCTGAATATCCAGGGGTTGCCGAGAGCACCTCTTGCCACAAGGATCCCGTCACAGCCTGTTTTATCCAGCATCTCTTTGGCCATGGGAGGATTAAATATATTACCACTTCCGAAGACAGGTATCTCTAAGGCGTCCTTAACCGCCTTTATCGCTTCATAATCCACATCACCCGAGTAGCCCTGTTCTCTTGTCCTGCCGTGTATAAATACCGTAGATGCACCGTTCTCCTGGCATATCCTGGCTGTCCTGACACAACTCTTAAGATCTCTATTGTTAAGGCCTACCCTTAGCTTTACTGTGATGGGGATCTGTAGATTTGAAACCAGTTTATGTATGATCTTTCCGAGGCGCGGCGCATCTTCCAGTAATGCTGCGCCGGATCTTTTCTTTAATACCTTCCTTGCCGGGCAGGCGCTGTTTATGTCTAAGGATGATATGCTAGTAAGGCCTAGGATAGTTTGGGCAGCTTCGAGCATTACAGATGGGTCTGCGCCGAGTAATTGCGCAGATATGGGGGAGTCTTTTTTATGTGTCCTCAGGAGGCGCCTGTTCTTCGGGTGGCTGTAAAGTGTTGCTTTCGAATCGAGCATCTCAAAGAAGCAATGTGATGCGCCAAGGCTGCGGCTTATCAGCCTGAAGGATAAGTCTGTTACGCCTGACATGGGTGCAAGGTATACTTTTGGGTTCATGATGGCTATTATACTATCTTGCGAGCTGGAAATAAAGATAGTTTTATATTCATTGAAACTTGTTTGTATGAATATTTAATGGTAAACTATATAGAAAATCCGGCTCTGATAGCCGGAGAGGCAAAGATGTTTTCAGAGATCTATAAAGAGCTAAAGAGCCATATACCGTTTACTGTCATAGGGGCGCTGATAGGCATAGTTACTATGCTGATATTCCAGAATATACCCCAAGAAACGGCCCATGATGTCTTCTATGTATTGCACCCGATGCACGTTGTCTTAAGCGCGCTCGTTACGGCTTCCATGTACAAGCTCCATAAATGCAAGTACGTAGACGGAAAGTGCCTCAGGGGCGGATGCAATTTCTGGACCCTTGTCTTAATAGGTTATGCAGGCGCTATAGGCATAGCTACACTGAGTGATTCAGTCATTCCTTACCTGGGAGAAACC
>JABMRJ010000001.1 GCA_013202745.1 Candidatus Omnitrophota bacterium | reverse complement strand
CTTCTCTATATAACGCTTAAGGCGGCAAGTATAGCCGTCTCGCTTATACCGCCTGCCATATCATTGTGGATAGGCAGAGTGGCAGGGCTATGCAGCTACCACCTGCACCCTAAGCGTAAGAGGATAGCCTATGCCAATCTCAAGGCGGCGTTCTCTGGTAAAAAATCTCCCGGCCAGATAAAAGCTATCTTAAGGAAGACATACAAAAACTCGGGCCAGTCCATAATGGAAACGCTGAGCATACCAAGGATAGACAAAGAATATTTAAAGAGGCGCGTAAGGCTCGAAGGCCGCAAAAACTTCGACGTGGCCGAAGCGCGCGGTAAAGGCATCATATTCTTAAGCAGCCACTTCGGCAACTGGGAGATCCTGGGCCTTAAGAGCGCACAGGAAGGTTATCCCGTATATATCCTGGCGCGGCCTCAGAGAATACAGATATTCAATGATATCTTGACTGAATACAGGGAGAAGCTTGGATGTAAAGTGATATCGAGGGGCATGTCGTTTAGAGAGATCATAAGGGCGCTTAAGGATAATAATATAGTCGGCATACTCTCAGACCAGGATGTAGGAAAAGCAGGTGTCTTTATAGACCTCTTCGGAAGGCCGGCCTCCCACCCGGTGGGCGCAGTAAGGCTTGCAAGGGATACAGATGCTGCGATAGTCCCGGCATTTATAGTAAGGGAGAATGGAGCCAAACATTTTATAACCCTCAAAGAGCATTTTACAGTGCCCAAGACAGATGACAGGGATGCTGATATAAAGAAGGGCATTGAAACATATATACGCATTCTCGAACCTTATATAGAGAGATATCCGGACCAATGGATGTGGGTCTATACAAGATGGAAGTCGACCCCTTCAAGAAAAGTTGTGATACTAAATGACCGAAAGGCCGGCCATCTAAACCAATCTTTGACCGTCTTTAACGTGATAAAGAGATGCCGGCGCGATGCCGGATTTAGCGGCAGGGACACATCCTTAAAGGTGCTTGACGTAAAGTATAAAAACAGGGTAGCGAGAATGGCCCTATCACTCTATGCTGTATTTGCGTCACACAGGTGCCAGGGGCGCACAAGGTGGCTAAAGAGATGCCTTACAGAAGAGTCTTACAAAGAGGTTGTAGCGACGTATTCAGATATAGTCATATCGTGCGGATCCGCCTTAAGCCCGGTGAATATACTGCTCTCTTTAGAGAATAATTCAAAGAATGTCATCATAATGAAACCCGGCATCTTCGCTTTAAGGAGATTCAATGTAGCTGTTATACCAAGGCACGATAATCCCAAAAAGTCCGGGAATGTAGTGATAACAGAAGGCGCGCCGAACCTCATAGATGCGGAATCCATGAGGAACGGGAGGGAGGGCATACGCAAGTTTGCAGACCTCTCGGGAAAGAGGGTCCTCGGCCTCCTTTTGGGCGGTGACAACCGGAGCCATACGCTTACGCTCGATTTAGTAGATAGACTCATAAGCCAGGTAGAGACAGCGCTTGAGCGGTTCGATATGGAACTCATAGTCACGACCTCAAGGCGCACACCGCGCAGCGTCGAAGAGAGGCTTAAAGAGAGGCTTGGAAAGAATCCGCGCTGCAAACTCCTTATAATAGCCAATGAGGCCAATGTAGAGAACGCAGTAAGCGGCATACTTGACTTAAGCGAGGTAGTCATGGTCTCCGGGGAGAGTATATCGATGGTATCGGAAGCGGCATCGTCGGGCAAACATACAATAGTCTTCGATTTAAAAAAGCGGAAAGGGCCTTCAAAACACGATAGAGCTATAAATAGGCTCTATGAACTCGATTACATTGTAAGGCCTGTCATCGATGAGGTCTGCAATACTATAGAGAATATCTCAAAAAGCGATAGGCCGGCCAAAAAATTGGATGATGCAAAAAATATGTACAAAGAACTTTACAGGATAATTTAGCGATGAATGTGCTGCAGATATTACCGGAGTTAAATATAGGCGGAGTCGAAAGGGGTACGATAGACCTGGCCAGATACCTTATGGCAAATGACCATAAGGCGGTAGTCGTTTCCGGAGGGGGGAGGCTAGTCCGTGAGCTTGATGTCATAGGGGCCCGCCATTACAGGATCCCCGTAGGCAGGAAATCTCTCTTTACTATGGTCAGGATGGTCGGTAAGCTCTGCGAGATAATGAGGAGAGAGAATATCGACATAGTCCACGCGCGAAGCAGGGTGCCTGCATGGACAGCATACTTTGCATGCAGGATCACCAAGACCCCTTTTATAACGACTGCGCACGGGTATTATAAAAATATCCTTACCAGCAGTGTCATGGGATGGGGCAGGTTTGTAATAGCCGCATCGAATCTGATAGCCAGGCATATGATAGACGATTTTAAGGTGCCCCGTTCTAAGATAAGGCTTATACCGCGAGGTGTAGACCTCGATAGATTCACTTATAAAGCGGATAAGGAGACAGACGGTTTTACTGTCGGGATAATATCGAGGATAACACCGATAAAGGGTCACACTTATCTCATAAAGGCCATATCAGCGGTGTCGAGGGTAGTACCGAAACTGAAGCTTCTAATAATAGGCGAGCCTTCTCCCGGAAAAGAAGGCTACAAAGGTGAACTTGAGCTCCTGGTCAAGAGGCTCGGCCTTTCACAGGTCGTAGAATTTGTAGGATGGAAGGAGGATGTACCTGATATCCTCTCAAAGCTCAACCTGTTGGTCTTACCGACGGTTACGCCCGAGGCATTTGGCAGGGTCATCGTTGAGGCACAGGCAAGCGGTGTCCCGGTAGTCGCTACAAAGGTAGGAGGTGTAGTCGATATTATTGAAGATGGTGTAAATGGCCTTCTCGTCATGCCTGAAGATGTCAATTCGCTTAAAATTGCCATACTCAAGATTGCAAAGGACCCGGCCTTCGCTAAAGATATTGCTAAGAAGGGCAGGAAGGCCGCAGTAGATAAATACTCTCTTGAAAAGATGGCAAGTGCTACAGTAGGTCTCTATAGAGAGGCGATGGGGTCTACCAACATACTTGTAATAAAGATCAGTGCGCTGGGGGATGTCATCCTGTCAGTTCCGTCTTTAAGGGCTATAAGAGATAAATATTCGGGAGCTATCATAAAGGTTCTCGTAGGAATTGAATCGCGGCAGGCCCTCAAGGGCTGCCCTTATATTGATGAGATGATAGTCTGCGATTTGAAGACGAGAGATGGATCGCTAAGAGGATTATGGCGCCTGGGTTCGGTCTTAAGGAATTCCAACTTTGACATAGTGATAGATCTCCAGAATAATACAAAGAGCCATCTATTGGCATTCTTAAGCCTCGCCCCTTTAAGATTTGGATACAATAACGGAAAACTCTCCTTTCTCTTAAATAGGAGAATTGAAGATACTGCCGCGGCGATAGATCCTGTTTCGCACCAGTTTCAGACGCTAAATGCTGCAGGGATCACGGCCGATGACAAGAAACTCGAACTCTGGCCGCAGGAGGAAGAGGAGGAGTGGGCAGATAATTTTATAAAGGATAATTGGGTCGATCTCAAAAAACAGAGCCTCATAGGTATAAGCCCGAATGCAAGCAAAAGATGGCTGTCTAAAAGCTGGCCCGTATCCCATACGGCCGCACTATGCGATGAACTTGCAAGAAAGTTTAATATGAGGGTAGTCATTACCGGGACAAAGGACGACCTCGATATGGTAGCGGACCTCAAGACTATGACCAAGAGCAAGCCCATAATCGCCGTCGGTAAGACCGATATCCTGCAGCTTGCGGCCCTTATCAAAAGGTGCTCTGCCTTTATCACAGCGGATAGCGCAGCGATGCATATAGCATCTGCAGTGAAGGTCCCGTTTATAGCGCTCTTTGGACCTACTGACCCGAAGAGGCATGCAGCCATATATTCTAAACATACTGTGATTAAGCATAACTTCAGGTGCAGTCCATGCTACAGCCCTGAGTGTCTTAAAGGATATAAGTGTATGAAGAAGATCACGCATGAAGAGGTGATCAAGAAGTTAGAGAGGTATCTGGAACGTGAACATATTACAACTTAGCACACACTTAAATATAGGCGGAATAGGCTCTTATGTTACGGGCATATCCGCACGCTTGAAAAAAAGAGGCCACAATATTGTAGTCGTATCAAGCGGCGGCGACATGGAAAAAGAGCTCGTATCCCGATCTATCCCGCATATCTCACTCGATATAAAGACAAAATCCGAGCTTAGCCCTAAACTTTTTAGGAATATCCCGAGATTGTTATCCATAGTAAGATCTGAAAAGATAGATGTGATACATGCGCATACGCGTATTACGCAGGTCCTTGCGTGCATCGTATCACGTCTTGCAGGGATTCCCTACGTAGTCACCTGCCACGGCTTCTTTAGGAAGAAACTCGGCAGGCGGATATTCAAATGCTGGGGGGATAAAACGATCGCGATAAGTGACGCCGTAAAGACGCACCTTATGAATAACTTCAATGTAGCCGCGGATGATATAGCGCTCGTCTATAACGGTGTAGATATTGATAGGTTTAATAAGAGATTCACAAATGATGAAAAGAAGGCCTTAAAGAAGTCATTGAATATCCGGGAGCGGACGGTTATAGGGGCGATAGGGAGATTATCATCCGTCAAGGGATACGAATACCTTATATACGCGTTTAAACTTCTTATAGATGAGTTGAAAGATATCAGGCTACTAATAGTTGGTGATGGTTCCCGGAGAGAGTATTTAATAGATAAGGCAAAGAGGCTTAAGGTAGATAAGTATATAACATTTGAAAGGGGGAGATTGGATACGCCGGAGTTTCTATCCATTATGGATGTATTTGTATCGAGTGCTATCCAGGAAGGATTGGGGCTCTCTATAGTAGAGGCCCTCGCTGCAGGCAGGCCTGTAGTAGCGTCGAATGTAGGGGGGATCTCAAGTATCGTAAAAGACGGGCGGACGGGAATCCTTACAAAAGCTAAAGATGCAAGAGCGCTCGCAGGGGCGATAAAGGGCCTCTTGAATAATACCGCACTTAAGGATAAGTTTGCCAGGCGCGGACGGGATCTCGTAGAAGATGCTTTTACCATAGATCGCATGGTCGATAAAATAGAAGGTGTATATAAGGCATCAAGGTCCCATCCTGATAAGAAGAAGATATTGATCATAAGTGTAAACTGGTTGGGTGACGTACTATTTACAACGCCTTTTATCAAGGCGATCAGGAAGAGATTCCCGGCAAGCCACATCGCATGCATGGTCATGCCGCGCTGCAAAGAGATGCTTGAGGACAATCCGAATGTGGATGAGATCATTATATACGATGAAGACCATATACATAAGAGCCTTATGGGTAAGTTTAAACTTATTCTATCGTTAAGGAAAAAGAGATTCAATACCGCTTTCATACTCCACAGGTCTTTTACAAAGGCGTTGATCACGTTTTTAAGCGGCATAAGAGTGAGGATAGGCTATAGCACAAAGAAGAGAGGGCTTCTTTTGACAAGCGCTATCGAAGAGCCTGTAGAAGAGATGCACAAGATAGAATATTTTCTTCGGATAGCGTCGGAATGCGGCGCAGATACTCATGATAAAGACTACGAATTCTTCGTAAATAAAGATGAGAAAGATGCCGTAGACCATTTTCTTAAAAGCGAGGGCGTGAACAGAGGTGATATTATAGTCGTCATTAATCCCGGAGGAAACTGGCTTCCCAAGAGGTGGCCGAAGGAGAAATTCGCAAAGCTCTCTAGAAAGATGATCGATGAACTTGGCGCAAGGGTAGTCATTACGGGGGCGAAGAAGGATATACCGCTTTCGGAAGAGATCGAATCCTTATCCCGCGCAAAGGTTATAAATGCATGCGGCAAGACAAGCCTTAAGAGATTAGGGGCGTTTATGGAGAGGGCAGACCTTGTGGTCTCATCGGATTCCGGTCCCATGCACCTCGCTACGAGTGTTAAGTCGAAGGTGATCGCACTCTTCGGCCCTACATCAAATGCGATAACCGGCCCTTATGGGACCGGACACTTCGAGGTCATAAGGAAGAATATCGGCTGTCCTGTCCCGTGCTACAATTTCGGATGCAGAGACCATAAGTGCATGGATGCCATCACAGTTGATGAGGTATTTACAAAGGCAAAAGAGGTATTATCGGCAAGATGATGATAGATAAAAAGAGTGTAAAGAGGATACTCTTAATTACGCTGACGAATATAGGCGACATCGTATTGACGACACCGCTTATAAGCGCCCTGGATAAGGAGTTTCCCGGGGCCCGTCTCGATATTATGGTAGGGCCTTTTGGTAAAGATATATTTGTAAACCATCCGAAAGTCTTTAAGGTCATTATATATAACAAACACCTCCCGCTCCAGGAGAAGAGGCGCCTCGTACAAAAACTCAAAAGTATAAAATATGACCTGGTGGTAGACCTTAAGAATACGCTCTTTCCCATGCTCATAGGATCAAAATACAGGACGAGCCCTATACAGACGGCCCCGAAAGATGTCGTCCATAAAAAAGATTTCCATCTCTGGAAACTTAAAGCCCTGGGCATAGAGGTATCCGATGCACCGTTTTCCTTACATGTATCAGATAAAGACAGGGAGTATGTGGATAGGCTGCTTGAGAATATACCCAATAGCGATAATCTTATTACGGTGAGCCCTACTTCCAAGAGCCTTATAAAGAGATGGAAGCAGTCAGGGTTTGCCCGTATATGCGAGAGGCTCATAAAAGAGAAGGGCGCATCTATAGCGATGATAGGCGACGACAATGACAGGGGCCTTATAGATGACGTTATAGAACAGATGGATTCTCGGGCCTATAATTTAGCCGGCAGGACCACCATACCGCAGCTTGCACATCTTTTAATGAAATCAAGGCTCTTGATTACCAATGATAGCGCACCCATGCATATAGGCCATGCAGTGGAGACGCGGGTTTTGGCTATCTTCGGCCCCACAGATCCTAAAAAATACGGTCCTCGCGGCAGGTATGACAGGATCATAAGGAAAGATCTGGGTTGCTCCCCGTGCGAAACGGCACAATGCAAGACTAAACATGAATGCATGGAGCTTATATCAGACGATGATGTATTTAATGCGGCAGCGGAGATGCTAAAGGGATAGTTATGAAAAAGATTCTTATTACAAGGACAGACAGGCTGGGTGATGTGCTCCTCTCTTCGCCGGTCTTCAAGGCCGTAAGGCGGGAGTACCCAACGAGCCATATCGCAGTCCTGGTGAGGCCCTACACTAAAGAGTGCGTAGAGGGCAATCCTTATATTAATGAGGTTATCATATATGATAAGCGGGGCAGAGATAAAGGGCTGCTCGATTCGATCAAATTCGCCATGGAGCTTAGGCAAAAGAGGTTTGACTTGGCACTTATACTACATCCTACAAACAGGATGAATCTTATTACATTCCTCGCCGGTATCCCGGAAAGGGTCGGATATAACAGGAAATTCGGATTTCTTTTATCAAAGAAGATACCGCACACCAAGGAGCTGGGGGAAAAACACGAGCTTGAATATACTCTCGATGTCATAAGGCATATCGGCCTGAAACCGGAAGACGGAGATATGTATATGCCGTTAAGGAAAGAAACGCAGGAAGCAATGGATAGAGAGCTCTCCCTATGCGGCGTCTCTTCCGGGGATCTATTGATAGGCATACACCCATCGAGCAGCTGTTCTTCCAAGAGATGGGATCCTGAGAGGTTTGCAGAGGCCGCGGATGTACTGGCCGAGAAGTACAACTCAAAGATAGTGCTTATATCAGGCGCAGATGGTAAAATGTATGCCGAGATGACCAGAGAGAAGATGAAACATAAGCCAATAGATTTTATAGGAAAGACGACCCTCTCTGAGCTGACCGCCCTCTTGAAACGATGCACCTTATTTATATCCAATGATTCCGGGCCGGTCCACGTAGCATCCGCCGTGGGCACACCGGTGATAGCGGTTTTCGGAAGAAGGGATGCAGGGCTCGGCCCTGTCAGGTGGGGCCCGAGGGGTAAAGATGACATAATAATGCAT
>JABMRJ010000045.1 GCA_013202745.1 Candidatus Omnitrophota bacterium | reverse complement strand
GATCCGTTAATCAGTTACTCTTTTGTTCCAATCACCTTTTCCGTTATATTTTTAGGCACTTCCTGATAAAAGGAGGGCTCCATTGTATAGGTTGCCCGCCCCTGTGTCAAGCTTCTTATGACCGTTGCGTAACCGAACATTTCAGAGAGGGGGACAAGCGCCCGAATAATCTTCGCGCCGTGGCTCTGGTCAAGCGCTTCTATCTTCGCGCGCCTCGAGCTCAAATCGCCCAGGACGTCACCGAGATACTCTTCCGGCGTTATCACCTCTATAGACATTATTGGCTCAAGAAGCACCGGCCTCGCCTTCTTTAAGCCTTCTTTAAATGCTATAGATGCTGCCATCTGGAATGCAATGTCTGACGAATCTACTTCATGAAAAGAGCCATCGTTGAGTATCACCTTTACGTCTGTAACCGGGTAATTGGCAAGCAGGCCGTTTTTGCTGGCATCTTCTATGCCTTCTTCGACAGCAGGTATAAATTCTCTCGGTATTGCACCGCCTATTATCTCATTTTCAAATGTTATCCCGGATCCTTTTTCACCCGGATGCATCTCTATCTCTACGTGTCCGTATTGGCCTCTGCCTCCGCTCTGTTGAATGAATTTACCCGTAGACTCTACCTTCCTTGTTATAGTCTCCTTGAAAGCCACGTGCGGCTTACCGACATTTGCACCGACATTGAACTCAACCATCATGCGGCTTATAAGGACATCCAGGTGCAGCTCGCCCATACCGCTTATGAGCGTCTGGCCTGTCTCATTGTTATATGATACGCGGAAAGTAGGGTCTTCGGACTCAAGCTTTCTCAAGACTTCACCGAGCTTATCTCTGTCCGCCTTTGTCTTTGGCTCTATAGACATAGATATGACGGGTTCTGGGAATTTGATCGATTCAAATATTACAGGATGCTCCTCTTCGCAGATCGTATTGCCTGTTGCTATATTTTTAAGACCTACCGCTGCAGCGATATCTCCGGCAGAGAGCGACTTTATGATCTCCTGTTTATTCGCGTGCATCCTGACTATCTTTCCGACCCTTTCCGTCTTCTGCGTATTGGTATTGTAGACATATGAACCTGAGTTGAGCTTGCCCGAGTATACCCTGATGAACGCAAGTCTACCCACATAAGGGTCTGACATTATCTTAAATATGAGTGCAGAAAAATTCTTATCATTTACCCCTCTCTCTATGTCTTCTCCTGTCTCCGGGTTTAAGCCCTTCATATTAGATGTATCGAGAGGTGATGGCAGATAATCAGATACAGCGTCAAGGAGGGTGTCTGCGCCTTTATTCTTAGCTGCAGAGCCGCAGAATACCGGGACCATCTTATTGGCAATAGTTGCCCTCCGGATAGCAATTTTAAGCTCATTCGGATATATGCCCTGGTCATGGACATATTTATCCATGACAGCCTCATCTACCTCCGCAAGCTTTACTATGAGTTCATGCCTGGATTTGGATGCTTGTTTCTTCATCTCTTCAGGTATTTGTGCATCCTTCTCATTGACCGCATGGCCGTCCTCGCCGAATATTATCGGCCGCATGTTTATCAAGTCTATGACGCCCTTAAAACTCGCTTCACTCCCCATGGGGATCTGTAGCGGTATAGCATGCGCCCCGAGTTTATCACGCATCTCTTTTACCGCTGCAAAGAAATTGGCGCCTATTCTATCCATCTTATTTATGAATGCTATCCTGGGTACTGAATAATTATCTGCCTGGCGCCATACCGTCTCTGACTGTGGCTGCACCCCGCCTACTGCGCAGAATACTACACATGCACCGTCCAAAACCTTCAGCGACCTCTCGACCTCTGCAGTAAAATCGACGTGACCGGGTGTATCGATTATGTTAATTTTTTTGTCTTTCCAGTGGCACATTGTGCAGGCAGATGTGATCGTAATGCCCCTCTCCTGTTCCTGGGGCATCCAGTCCATTGTGGCCGTACCTTCATCAACGGTGCCTATTTTATATATACGTCCTGTATGGAATAGTAAGCGCTCTGTCAGGGTCGTCTTACCTGCGTCTATGTGCGCGATTATGCCTATATTTCTTGTATTTTCGAGGCCGCCCTTCTTCATAATAACTTTTTCTATCCTCTCTTCTACAGCTGTCACCATTTCAAATGTGCAAATGCCTTATTTGCCTCTGCCATCCTGTGTGTATCTTCGCGTTTCTTTATGACCGAACCTTCATTCTTGTATGCATCCATAAGTTCCATAGCGAGCTTCTCCCTCATGGGCTTGCCTTTTCTGTTTCTGGCAAAGTCCCTGATCCACCTCATCGCTATATCAGTCCCGCGGGATTTTCTTACCTCTATAGGTACCTGGTATGTTGCCCCGCCTATCCTCCTGGGTTTCAGCTCAAGAAGCGGCCTTGCGTTGTCCAGCGCAGTATCGAATATCTCAAGAGGTTCTTTCTTGATCTTCTCCTTGGCGATATCGAGTGCGCCGTATACGATCTTCTCTGCCTTTGTCTTCTTTCCTTTGAGCATGACTGTATTTACAAACTTTGCGACAAGGACGTTATTATACTTCGGGTCCGGTAATGTTACACGTGCTTCTGCTCTTCTTCTCCTCATCGTTTCCCCTTTTAAGCTTTAGGCCTTTTTGCGCCGTATTTAGACCTGGATTTCTTTCGCTCTGAGACACCTGCTGTGTCGAGAACACCGCGCAGTATGTGATAGCGCACTCCGGGCAGATCCTTGACCCTGCCGCCTCTTATAGCTACGATGGAGTGCTCCTGCAGATTATGCCCTTCTCCAGGGATATATGCTGAGACCTCCATGCTATTTGTAAGCCTTACCCTCGCCACCTTCCTCAGTGCGGAATTCGGCTTCTTTGGTGTCTGTGTCTTTACCTGTAGGCAGACACCTCTTTTCTGCGGGCAGTTCATAAGCGCAGGTGACTTTGTCTTCTTCTTAAACGATCTTCTACCGTGTCTCACTAATTGGCTTATAGTTGGCATGTCTATTTATCTTTCTTTTTCTTTGTTGCCTTTTTTGACTTTGCATCAGATTTTGACTTGGTATCCGATTTCTTCTCTTTCTTATCTGTCTTCTTTTCCTTCTTAGCAGATGCCTTGCCTTTCTTCTCTTTTGTCATTACGGACTCTTCTCGCGTTTCGAGCTTCTTCCTGGCCTCTTTCTTTGCATCTGATTCTTCATCCTTCTTCTCTTCTTTTTTCGCTTCTTGTATAAGCTCCCTGGACAGGTCGATGGTCCTGTGTGCAACAAAGCCGGTACCCGCAGGTATTAGATGGCCCATTATGACATTCTCCTTGAGTCCGTACAATTTGTCGCGCTTTCCGCTCGCTGCTGCCTCTGTGAGTATCCGTGTCGTCTCCTGGAAACTTGCTGCAGAGATGAAGCTTTCAGTGGTCAAAGAGGCCTTTGTTATACCCAGCAATATCGGGGTAGCGCTGGCGGGTTTTGCGCCTTTTTGTATGACCTTCTTATTCTCCTCCTGAAACATGTATTTGTCCACTTGCTGATCTACGATAAACTCTGTGTCTCCCGGGTCTTCTATCTTTACCTTCTTTAGCATCTGTCTTACTATTACCTCGATGTGCTTATCATTTATCTTTACACCCTGGAGCCTGTAGACCTCCTGGACTTCATTTACCAGATAATCCTGCAGCTTCTTGTCTCCGGAAACATTCAATATATCCTGCGGCACTATAGGGCCGTCGATGAGCTGCTGACCGGAGAATACGCTATCGCCTTTGTATACGTTCAAATGTTTACCGTGCGGGATGAGGTATTCTTTCTTCATGCCGGTCTGGCTTTTTACCACGACACGTCTCTGCCCCTTTTTCGATTCACCGAATTCGACGATACCATCTATTTCGCTTATGATTGAGGGATTCTTAGGCTTACGTGCCTCGAAGAGCTCAGCCACCCTGGGCAATCCTCCTGTGATATCTTTCGTCTTTGTAATGACCCTGGGCATCTTAACGAGTACATCACCGGCCATGACTGTCTGTTTGTCATCCACGAGTATATGCGCCCCTGTCGGAATAGGGTATATAGCCAAAACCTCATTCTTATCGTTTACTATTATAACATGAGGGTGGTAATCGCCTTTAAGCTCCATGACCACCTTCCTGGTAAGTTTTGTTGCAGTATCCAGCTCGCTGTGTATCGTTACCCCTTCCTTTATGTCCTCGTACTTTACGATGCCGCTTACTTCTGTCAATATAGGTGAAGTGTACGGGTCCCATCTTACATATATCTTATTTTTGTCGATCTTTTCATTTTCATCAAAGAGTACGTTGGCACCCTGCAGGACTATATGCTTCTCGAGCTCTCTGCCGACATCATCATTGATGCTTATCAGGCCGTTTCTATTGAGGACTATTACACCTTTTGCGCCTTTGCGCTTTACCGTCTTTAGATTATGGAATTTAAGTACGCCGGTGTTCTTGGCCTGAAGGTACGATTGCTCAATGATCTTGCTGGCGGTACCTCCTATGTGGAACGTTCTCATCGTAAGCTGAGTGCCCGGCTCGCCTATTGACTGTGCAGCAGTTATACCTACCGCCTCGCCGAGCTCTACCATCTTGCGAGTAGCCAGGTTTCGACCATAACATTTACAACAAACACCGTGTGCGTTTTCACAGGTCAAGACACTGCGAATCCTAATCTTCTCTATACCGGCTTTCTCGATTAAGTCCGCCTTCTCTTCCGTAATGTCCTCACCCGCCGCTACGATGGTTGTATCTGTGATGACATCTACTATATTGTCCAGGGCGACCCTTCCTACTATTCTCTCATTGAGGCCGACAACGACTTCGTCGCCTTCCACTATTGCGCTCATGAGTATTCCGTTTAATGTGCCGCAGTCTTCCTCGGTTACTATGACATCCTGCGCTACGTCTACCAGCCTTCTCGTAAGGTAGCCGGAATCAGCGGTCTTCAATGCCGTATCTGCCAGACCCTTGCGTGCACCGTGCGTGGATATAAAATATTCCAGAACCGTTAAGCCCTCTCTGAAGTTTGCGGTAATTGGGTTTTCTATGATCTCGCCTGAAGGCTTTGCCATCAACCCTCTCATGCCTGCCAGCTGCCTGATCTGCTGCTTTGAGCCCCTTGCGCCTGAATCTGCCATCATGAAAACGGAGTTGAATGGATCTAGCTTTTTGAACATAAAATCAGATACCTTATCGGTAGCATGTGTCCAGATATCGATGATCTTGTTATATCTTTCACCCGCGGTGATGATACCCATCTTGTACTGTTCTTCAACCTTCTTGACATCCTGTCTCGCGACCTTTATGCACTCCGCTTTTTCAGGGGGTATCTCGAGGTCATCGATGCTCATAGAGATACCGGCAAGCGTCGCCTCTTCAAATCCCTTCTCCTTAAGTTTATCCAGAAGTTCAACTACGGTGGCATGTCCAAAAAGGTTATAGCAATCGGCTATGATGGCACTCATGCGGGACTTGCTCAAGGTATGATTTGCAAATGGCATACCTTTGGGCAGAATCTCATTGAAGAGTATCCTGCCTACCGTGGTGTCAATGATATTACCTTCTATAGATACCTTTATCTTTGCCTGCAGGTCAACTTCTTTATCCTGGAATGCCAGTATGACCTCATCCGGTGAGCTGAATACTATCCCCTCACCGCGTAAGCCGGCCTTCTCTTTTGTCAAATAGTAACAACCAAGGACTATGTCCTGCGAAGGTATTGAGATAGGTCTGCCGTCGCTTGGAGAGAATATGTTATTAGAAGAGAGCATCAGTATCCTCGCCTCCATCTGCGCTTCCATAGATAAAGGCACATGGACCGCCATCTGGTCACCGTCAAAATCAGCGTTAAAGGCTGCGCAGACCAGCGGATGGATCCTTATGGCCTTACCTTCTATAAGTACGGGCTGGAAGGCCTGTATACCTAATCTGTGGAGCGTGGGTGCTCTATTTAGAAGCACAGGATGATCTTTTATGACCTCATCAAGTATGTCCCACACCTCTATCTTTGTCTTTTCTACCATGCGCTTTGCGCTCTTTATGGTATGTACAAAGCCCCTCTCTTTCAATTTTTTAATTATAAAGGGTTCAAAGAGCTCAAGGGCCATCTTCTTGGGAAGGCCGCACTGGTGGAGCTTTAATTCCGGACCTATGACTATAACTGAACGGCCGGAGTAATCTACGCGTTTACCTAAAAGATTCTGTCTGAAGCGCCCTTGCTTGCCTTTTAACATATTGCTTAAGCTCTTAAGCGGCCTGTTGCCCGGACCCAATACCGCCCTTCCGTGCCTGCCATTATCAAATAGTGCGTCTACAGCCTCCTGCAGCATCCTCTTTTCATTCCTGACTATTACCTCGGGGGCCTTGAGTTCTAAGAGTTTCTTTAATCTGTTATTCCTATTGATAACCCTTCTGTACAAATCATTCAGATCGCTTGTGGCAAACCTGCCGCCTTCAAGCGGTACCAATGGCCTTAAGTCAGGGGGTATGACTGGCAGTACATCGAGCACCATCCATTCGGGGTTATTTCTGGAACGCTTGAATGCCTCGATAATTTTGAGAACCTTTGCTACTCTCTTTTGGGTCTGCTCAGACTTTGTTGTCTTGAGCTCCTTTTGGAGCTCCTGGGCCAATTTGTTGAGATCCAATTCCTTGAGCAGTTCTTTTATGGCTTCGCCGCCCATCTTAGCCACGAAATTCTGGCCGTACCTCTCTTTATACTCCTGGTATTTTTCATCATTAATCAGTGTCTTTTGTTTTAGAGGTGAGTTTCCGGGCTTTATGACGACATAATCTTCATAGTATATGACCTTCTCAAGATCCCTTAAATTCATCTGGAGCGCATTGCCGATCCTTGAAGGCATAGACTTAAAGAACCATATGTGGGTAACCGACGCCGCAAGGTCGATATGACCCATGCGTATACGCCTTACATTGGACCTAGTAACCTCAACGCCGCAGCGGTCGCATGTAATGCCCTTGTGCTTTATTCTCTTATACTTGCCGCAGTTACACTCCCAATCACGCGTAGGCCCGAATATCCTCTCGCAGAAGAGCCCGTCCTTTTCCGGCTTGAAGGTCCTATAATTTATCGTTTCAGGCTTCCTGACTTCGCCGCGAGACCAGTTCTTTATAACTTCGGGTGAAGCTATCCCAAGACTAATGGCATCAAAACCGATTACCTCTTCAACAATCTCTTTCTTTGCCATCTATTTTTCCTCTTTTTCTTTTGTCTTCTCTAACCGGACATCCAGTCCAAGCCCCTGCAACTCCTTCAGCAATACATTGAATGATTCTGGTATTCCAGGCTGGAGCGTGTTTTCACCCTTCACGATAGACTCATATATCCTGGTCCTGCCCAGGACATCGTCGCTCTTTACTGTAAGTAATTCCTGTAGGCAGTATGCAGCGCCATATGCCTCAAGCGCCCAAACTTCCATTTCACCAAAACGCTGGCCTCCGAACTGTGCCTTACCACCCAATGGCTGTTGCGTAACGAGTGAATATGGCCCTATAGAACGCGCATGCATCTTGTCGTCTACCAGGTGCGCGAGTTTCATTATGTAGATGTAACCGATAGTCACCATCTGGTCGAACGGTTCTCCTGTAAGGCCGTCATACAGGGTCAACTTCCCGTTTTGAGGCAGTCCGGCTTTCTTAAGCTCATCTTTGATCTCTTTCTCTGTGGCCCCGTCAAATACAGGAGATGCAAATTTAACACCCAGGACCTTTGCAGCCCATCCGAGATGGGTCTCGAGTAACTGGCCGACGTTCATTCTTGAAGGTACGCCTAACGGGTTCAGCACAACTTCTACTGGCGTACCATCTGATGTGAATGGCATGTCTTCTTCCGGAACGATCTTGGCTATGACACCCTTGTTACCGTGTCTGCCGGCCATCTTATCGCCTACTGACAGCTTTCTCTTGCTTGCAACATAGACGACCACCTTCTTAAGCACTCCGGGAGGAAGTTCATCGCCCCTCTTTATCTTATCGATCTCCCTCTCAAGCTCATAAGAGAGTTCACGCAGCTGTGCATCGAGGACCTTAGCGATCTGCTTAGACTCCCGCTCACATCGCGGTTCATCCGGTATCTTAAGATCGTCAAGGTCGCACCTCGCGATCTTCTTCATATCACTCTTCTTTATGGTCTTATTCTGGCTTAGGAGCACTTCGCCGGTATCGTCATCCAGCAGACTTGCGCCTATCTTTTTATCAATTAAAAGAGTAGAAAGTTTTCTATCTCTGTCATCCTGGAGCTTCTTTATCTGATCCTGGAACTTCTTGGATATCCTCTCGATCTCTCTTAACTCTTTCGTCCTCTCTTCTTTTGTCCTGGATCTTGTCTCTTTTCTTGAAAATACTCTTACATCAACTGCGATCCCCTCTATTCCAGGAGGCGCAACTAGAGAGGCGTCGCGCACATCGCCTGCCTTCTCGCCGAATATTGCACGCAAGAGCTTCTCTTCGGGAGAGAGTTCAGTCTCTGATTTTGGAGCGACTTTGCCTACGAGGATATCACCGGCGTGTACCTCTGCACCTATGGCAATTATGCCGTTGGCATCGAGATTCCTAAGTGCGTCTTCTCCTACATTCGGAATGTCCCTAGTTATCTCTTCGTTGCCAAGCCTCGTTTCGCGTGCCTCGAGCTCGAACTCTTCTATATGAATAGAGGTATACATATCCTCTTTAATAAGCTTTTCGCTGACCAATATGGCGTCTTCGAAATTGTAGCCTCTCCATGGCATGAATGCAACGAGTACGTTGCGTCCTAAAGCAAGTTCGCCATCCTTGGTCGCTGCGCCGTCTGCGATTATCTGCCCTTCCTTTACATAATCACCGAGCTTTACTATAGGCCTCTGATTTATACAGGTGGAGGCGTTTGATTTCTGATATTTTCTCAGATTATAGCTTTTTCCGCCTACAACTATCTCATCGGACTGGACAAGGTTTACGCGTCCGTCGTTTTCAGCGATTACAACAGCGCCGGAATCCTTTGCCGAGCGATATTCCATGCCGGTACCTATAAGCGGCGCCTCTGTCTCCAGCAAAGGGACTGCCTGGCGCTGCATGTTAGAGCCCATCAAGGCCCTGTTGGCATCGTCATGTTCAAGGAATGGTATGAGGCTAGCTGCTACACTTACAAGCTGGCGGGGAGATACATCCATGTAGTTAATATCCTTGGGTATTACCCTTGGGAAGTCACCTCTATGTCTGCACAAGACAAAATCTTCCTGAAATTTTCCGCTCTTGTCTATAACTGCGTTGGCCTGAGCTATAATCGTCTTGTCCTCTAAATCTGCTGATAAGTAATCTATCTTTTCGGTAACCCTGCCGTTAGACACCTTTCTGTACGGTGACTCTATAAAGCCGTACTTATTAATCCTGCCATAAGTACATAGTGAAGCTATTAAGCCTATGTTCGGCCCTTCAGGTGTTTCGATAGGACATATCCTTCCATAATGTGAATGGTGGACATCGCGTACCTCAAAGCCCGCCCTCTCCCTGCTCAATCCGCCCGGGCCGAGTGCGCTCAGGCGCCTCTTGTGTGTCAATTCTGCTAATGGGTTTGTCTGGTCCATAAATTGTGAAAGCTGCGAACGGCCGAAGAAGTCCTTTACTATACTCGCGATCAATTTTGTGTTTATTAAGTTGTGAGGCATAACGACGTTGAGGTCATATATATTCATCCTCTCCTTTGCCGTTCTCTCGACTCGTGCCATGGCAATGCGGAACTGGTTCTGTAGGAGTTCACCAACGCTCCTTACGCGTCTATTACCGAGATGGTCTATATCGTCTGTATCGCCTTCTCCAGCCTTTAGCCTGATCAGATACTCTATCGTATTTACTAGGGTATCCTTAGTAATGATCCTGCTGTTTAGCGGCAGGTTCATATCCAGCTTTCGGTTGAGTATAAATCTGCCGACATTTGTAAGGTCGTATCGTTTAGGGTCAAAGAACATCCTGTCTATTAGTGACTGTGCGCTATCTACCGTAGGGGGATCCCCTGGTCTGAGCCGCCTATACACATCAAGGAGTGCTTCTTCCTTTGTTTTTGTATAATCTCTCTCTAGCGTGCGGCGGAGTTCCGGAAAGTCTTTCTTATAGAGGGATATCTGCCTTATGCCGCTTTCCCATACCTTCTCGGCGATCTCCTTTGTGAGCTTTGCATTTTCAGGGGCGATTAAGTTCCCTTTTTCATCTTCCGCCTTTTTCGCCAAAGTCCTGCCTATATTTCTTGTAAGCTGTGAAGAGCGGGTTAACTCTGTATCATCTATCCCGCTAAAGGCTTTCAGTATATCCTGATTGGATGAGTAGCCGAATATCCTTAAGATTATGGTAGCCAAAAACTTTCTTCGTCTGTCTATGTAGACATGCAGCAGATCGTTTACATCGAATTCAAACTCTATCCAAGCACCGTGGTAAGGTATGATCCTGGCAGAATAGATCTTCTTGCCGTTTGGGTGGATCGATTCCTCAAAAGAGACACCGGGCGAGCGATGGAGCTGGCTTACTACGACCCTCTCATCTCCATTGATGATAAAAGTTCCCGTTGGTGTCATAAGAGGTATATCGCAAATATAAACTTCCTGCTCCTTTACTTCCTTCTTGGATTTAAGGCGTATCTTGGCCTTGAGGGGAACGGCGTATGAGAGACCTTTCTTACGGCATTCCTCTATTTCGTATTTCGGATTGCTGAAGATATAATTAACATACTCAAGAGAATATTCACCGTCTTTTGAGACTATAGGGAATGTCTCTGCAAACACCTCTTCTAACCCTATCGCTGCCCTCTTTGTCTTAGGCGCGCCCCTTTGCAAAAAATCGCTGTATGAACGCGTCTGGATTTCGACAAGATTTGGTATATCGTATACCTCTTTTATCCTTGCGTAACTTATACGCTTTTTTGTAGCTTTCATTTTGCCCCGACTCTTTTTTTAAAAGGTTTTATTTAAGTTCGACCTTTGCGCCCTGAGCCTCAAGCTGCTTCTTTATCTTTTCGGCCTCATCCTTTGTAACACCTTCTTTAACCGTCTTTGGTGCGGATTCGACAAGATCCTTCGCCTCTTTCAATCCCAGGGAGGTTACAGCGCGGATCTCCTTAATTACCTGGATCTTCTTGTCACCGGCGCCTGTAAGGACTACCGTGAAGGATGTCTTCTCTTCCTCTGCTGCTGCACCTGCGCCAGCTGCTCCGCCTGCAATGGCCATTACCGGTGCCTGTGCACTTACTCCAAACTTATCTTCAAGCGCCTTTACCAGGTCGGCCAGTTCAAGTACTGTCATGGACTCGACAGTCTTTATTATCTCTTCCATCTTCTTGGAAAGCTTGGGACTCTCCTTCTCGGCAGGCTTCTCTACTGTAGCCTGTGCCTGAGTTTCCTGTGTCTTCTGTTCTTTCTGTTCTTCTGCCATCTTATCCTCCTTGCTTTTCTTTGATCGCCTGTACTACATAAACAAACTTCTTTAACGTATTGCTCAGTACACCTACAAAACCGCTCAATGGTGCCTTGATAACATATACCGTCTTCGCTATAAGCTCCTGCCTGCTCGGCAGAGATGCGATATATTTTATTCTAGTGGCATCTATAAGCTCACCGTCCAAGTATCCTCCAAGTGTCTTTAAAGATGTATGTCCTTTTCCGAACCTGGCAAGAGTCTTTGCTGTATTTATAGGGTCCTTGCCGCCTAAGGTTATGCCTATCCCCCCATTAAGCATCTTTACAAGATCTGATAGGCCGGCATTCTCTAAAACGACCTTTGCTATGGAGTTCTTTACCACGATGTATTTTGCAGAACTTGACTCTAAAGACCTCCTGAGCTCATTCATCTCCTCTGATTTAAGCCCGGTGAAGTTACTCAGGTACATATTCTTATCCTTATTGAATATGTCAGTGAACTCCTTTATCATCAATTCCTTCCACTCGCCGATCCGCTTTTCTTTTTCCATCTCTTTACCTATTATAGGAATTTTGCTACATCCAGCTTAAGGCCAGGCCCCATTGAACTCGATATAGCTATGCTTCTTATAAATTGACCTTTTGCACTTGGCGGCCTGGATGATGCTATCGCCTTTATAACACTCGTTGCATTTTCGCCCAGCGCCTTATTCTCAAAAGATAGTTTCCCTATAGGAACCTGTATATTGGACTGCTTATCCATCTTAAACTCAATCTTACCCTTCTTGACATCATTTATTGCAGCAACAACGTCTGCGTTGACAGTACCGGCCTTGGGGTTCGGCATGAGACCTCTTGGCCCAAGCACCTTGCCCAGCTTTGCCAGCTCTCTCATCATCTCGGGAGTTGCTATTGCTACATCAAATTCGCACCACCCGTCTGATATCTTCTGGATCAAAGCCTCGCTGCCTACAAAATCCGCGCCTGCCTCTTTTGCCTTGATCTCGGCATCACCTTTACAGAAGACGCATACGGTCTTCTTCTTTCCTGTGCCGCTGGGCAGCCTGACAGTCCCTCTTACGGGCTGGCTATCCTTGGTGCTAACTTCCAGTTTTATGGCGAGTTCTACCGTCTCATCAAACTTCACCTTGGGAGCATTCTTTAAGATCTCTATTGCCTCGTCAAGTGTGAACCTCTTGTCCTTATCGACAATCTTTTCAAACTCTTTTTTGCGCTTACTCTGCCTTCTTGGCATCCTTCTGGGTTCCTTCGCTATCTTTTTTGGCCTTGGTTGTCCCCTGATCCGGCTTTGAAGCATCATCGGCCTCTTCCGGCTTCTTCTCTATTTTTTCTACGATCTCTATCCCCATGCTGCGCGCCGTCCCTGCAATTATCTTTATCGCCTGATCGACATTCTTTGTGTTTAAGTCCTTTAACTTTATATTTGCGATCTCTTTGGCATGCTCGCATGTAATCTGGCCGGCCAGTACTTTGCCTGCTTCGCCGCTCGCCTTTGCTATGCCGCAAGCCCTCTTTATCAAGACGGATGAGGGAGGGGTCTTCACTATAAAAGAGAAAGACCTGTCTTCGTATACCGAAATGACCGCCGGGAGGATCAAGCCCTCTTGCCCTTTGGTCTTCTCATTAAACTTTTTGCAAAAATCCATTATGTTCAGACCGTGCTGGCCCAGTGCCGGACCTACAGGAGGTGCCGGGTTTGCCTGGCCTGCCGGGCAATATAGCTTTATGACTGCCTTAATCTTTTTAGCCATTTCTACTTCGCCTTTCTACTTTCAACCCACTTAACGGCTTCGTAGAATCTATCCTACGAAGCGCTTAAGTCAACCACGCATCGTAAGCGCGTAGTAGGACTTACATCTTCTCCACTTGCCAGTATTCGAGCTCTACGGGGGTAGATCTGCCGAATATAGCTATTATCACCTTAAGCTTACCCTTTGACGGATGGACCTCATCGATCGTTCCGTTGAAGTTGACGAATGGGCCGTCGACTACCCTAACGCCTTCGCCTTTTTCGAAAATGGTCTTTGGAAGCGGCTTCTCCTGCGCCTCCACAGTATGCCTGAGTATCGCCTGTATCTCTTCTTCCCTTAGGGGGACCGGCCTTGCGCGCGGGCCTATAAAACCGCTGACACCCGGCGTATTCTTTACCAGGTACCACGTCTCGTCATTCAGATCCATCTCCACAAGGACATATCCCGGGAAGAACTTGCGCTGAGAGATCTTCTTTTTCCCTTCCCTTACCTCAGATACCCTCTCGGTAGGAATGAGTACTTGCTTAACCGTTTCTGACTTTGCGCTTTCTTTTATCTGTTTCTCGAGGCTCGTCTTAACTTTCTCTTCGCAACCGGTCTGTGTATGTATTACGTACCACTTAGTCGCCATATTTTTATCTTATCATGAGGTTAATAGTTCTGGAAAAGATCAAATCGCAAATACCGACAAATATAGCCAATAGAGCCACTGAGATGAGAACGACCGTGGTTGAGCTAATTATCTCATCCCGGGTTGACCAAGAAACCTTCTTCAATTCCGTCTTTACTTCATTTACGAATTGCAGTGCTTTATTAGCCATTTGTCTTTCCTCTTTATTACGTGTTGCTACTTGCTTTGAATCCCACCAGTTCCCGTTAAGGTCCTTCAAAAGCTCCTCTTCGTCGCTTTCTCAGGACCAACTTCGCCTTCGGCGAAGTTGGCAGGCCTGGAGGGATTCGCCTACTACGCTCGGCGGAGCCTCGCTG
>JABMRJ010000044.1 GCA_013202745.1 Candidatus Omnitrophota bacterium | reverse complement strand
GATCTCCGGGTGCACAAATTCATATACATCGAGTTGGCGCTTTGTCGGCTTCAAGTATTGGCCTATAGTCAGCATATCACATCCAACACCCCTTAACGCGCGCATTACCCCATAGACCTCATCTGTTATTTCACCAAGTCCAACCATGATGCCGCTCTTCGTCGTGAGCCCTTTCTCTTTTGCCTTGAGAAGTAACTTTAAGGACCTCTTGTAGTCAGCCAGTGGCCGGACCGCGCTATAAAGCCGCGGCACAGTCTCAAGATTGTGGCTCAGTATATCTACAGGCCCGCTGAGTACCTTGTCTATCGATTCATCAATTCCTGAAAAGTCCGGTGTCAGCATTTCAAGGGTAGCTTCCGGATGCATCTCCTTGATGCAGTGTGCTGTTTTGTGGAAATGGTCTGCGCCGCCATCATGGAGGTCATCCCTTGTTACGGATGTGATTACGATGTGATCCATTCCCATACTTTTTATCGCTTCAGCAAGCCTTTCCGGCTCATCAGTGTCTATGGCAGCGGGGCTGCCGGTCTTTACAGCGCAGAATTTGCAATCTCTGGTGCAGGTGTCGCCGAGTATCATAAACGTCGCTCTTTTCTTCGAGAAACATTCGTTTCTATTAGGGCAGCATGCGCTGTTACAGACGGTATTTAAGTGTAAGCTGTCAATGAGCCTGCGGACCTCTGCTGCTTCAGCAGTATTTATAAATCTCTTTTTTAGCCAGTGCGGAAATCGGGTTATCATAAATTTTAATAAAGCTTTTTACAAGAAATTCCTTAGCCTCGCCAATATCTCTTTTCTTGCCCAGGGCCTCGGATACGGATACCATGGAGGTTTTCCTTAGACCGCAGGGGTTGATTAGGTCAAAATATTGTAAATCGTTATTAATATTTATACTAAGACCGTGATAGGTTATCCATTTTGTTACGCCTATGCCTATGGAACCTATCTTTTTGGTCTTATCCAGCCAGACGCCAGTCGCGCCCGGCATGCGGATGCCATCTATTCCATAGTAGGATAAAAAGGTGATCATTACCTCTTCAAGCTTCCGCAGGTGCAGGTGGAGGTCTCTTCCCCACCTTTTCAAATTGAGTATCGGGTATAGAATTAGCTGGCCGGGGCTATGAAGCGTGATGTCTCCTCCCCTGTCAGCTGTAATTAACTTTATCTCGAGATCTTTTAATCTATCTTCGCTTACCAGGAGATTCCTTAGTGAGCCCTGCCTGCCTATAGTGATCACAGGAAAGTGCTCAGTAAGGATAAGCGTCTCTTTGGAGATGCCCATCCGAATTTTATTTATCACATCTTTCTGCAGGCTGTAAGATTTATTGTAGTCTGTAATACCCAGATCTAATATTTCAAAGAACCTTCTTGTCATATACTATGTATGGGCCTACCTTTAATGGAAAAGGCGGCCTCCATAAATGCTTCAGAGAGCGTTGGATGCGCGTGTATCTGTTCTATGATATCGTCTACCTTCAGACGTCTCTTTACGAATACCGCTGCCTCAGCAATGAGGGTAGTAGCTTCGGCACCAACTATGTGCGCGCCAAGTAGAGTGCCGCTTTTTGAATCTGCCACCAACTTTACAAAGCCTTCTATCTCGCCCATTGCGTGCGCCTTGCCAAGTGATCTGAAGGAGGCCTTGGAGGTCTTTACGCTATGCCCCTTCTTTTTTGCTTCAACGTCTGTAAGTCCTACCGATGCTATTTGCGGTTCAGTATATATGCACATGGGCACACTTCCATAGTCGATCTCTGTATCGCGGCCCAAGATATTGTCACATGCTACTATGCCTTCATGTGATGCAATATGCGCAAGCATGTAGCCGCCTACGGCGTCCCCGATTGCATATATGCCCGGCACGCTTGTCCTCAATCTTTTGTCGACGAGGATTTGCCCCTTGTCTGTATTTACGCCCGCTTCTTCTAATCCTATGCCTTCAGTGTTGAACTTGCGTCCTACGCAGACTGCGACCATGTCATATTCGGCCGGCGGATTATCGAGGGCGGTCTTGAGCATGATCTTGACACCCCGCTTCTTAAGGAGCATCTCCATATTCTTTCCAAGCTCTCTGTCCATAGTCGGCAGAAGCCTATCCATCATCTCAGCTACAGTAACATCTACACCTAAAGACGCGTAAGTGTAGGCGTATTCACAGCCATTTACCCCTCCGCCTATGATGAGGAGCTTCTGTGGCAGCTCTGTGATATCGAGCATATCCGCGCTCGACAGCACTCTTTTTTTGTCAAACTGAAAACCCGGCAATTCAAGCGGGCGTGTCCCGGTGGCTATGATGATATTATCCGCGTCTATTCTTTCGCTTCCTACTGCGATAGACTGTCTCCCAGCGAGTTTTCCTGTTCCCCTGATCAGGTCGACCTCCTTTGCCTTGAGTAGTGATTCAATGCCTTTTATAAGCTTATCCACAATACCATCTTTTCTCTCTTTGATCTTCTTAAAGTCGATAGCAGCGCCTGGTGCGGATATGCCGAATTCCCCGGCGCGTTTTATAGTGTTGTAGACATTCGAGCTTGCTATCAGCGCCTTTGTCGGGATGCATCCCCAATTCAGGCACACTCCACCGAGCCGATCTCTTTCTATGATAGCGACGCTCTTTCCCTGCGATGCGGCGTATAAAGCCGCTACGTAGCCGCCCGGTCCTGCGCCCAATATAGCTATGTCATATCTCTTCATAGGGTTGAAATCATCTCCTTTACTGAATCTGCAGACTCTTTAAGCGCCTTTAATTCATCTGCTTCAATATTCAGTTTGACTATCTCCTTTATACCTTTTCTGCCCAACCTTACAGGTAGTCCGGTAAAGACCCCTGATATGCCGTACTCTCCCTGTGCCAGGCATGAGACGCTTAAGATCTTATCATTGTTAGCGACAATAGCCTTTATCATCTCAAAGCATGCTGCACTCGGAGCATAATAAGCGCTGCCCTTGCCGAGTAGCCCTACGATCTTGGCACCGGATTCACGTACCTTATTCTTTAATTCTTCAAGCTTATCCTTCTTTGCCATTTCGGTTATCGGTTTGCCTGATATCCGTGTATGGCTTAAAAGCGGCACCATGGAAGGGCCATGCTGCCCCAAGACGATAGTCTCCACGTCTTTGTATTTAACCCCAAACTCACTTGCCAATATGTACTTAAATCTTGTGGTATCGAGTGTCCCTGCCATCCCTATTACACGGCTTTTGTCAAATCCGCTCTCTTTGTATGCCAGATATGCCATGGCATCCAGCGGGTTTGTAATTATTATCAAGATGGCATTAGGCGAAGTCGTCTTTATGTTTTTTATAACAGCCTTTATGATAGAGCCGTTCTTCTTTACGAGGTCACCGCGGCTCATGCCCGGCTGCCTGGGAAATCCTGCTGTTACTACGACTATATCTGAGCCTTTCGTGTCATTGTAATCATTAGTTCCAGTAATCTTTTTCTGATATCCTACTGAGGGCGCGGCATGTAGAAGGTCGAGTGCCTTACCCTGCGGCACGCCTTTTACGACATCTAATAGAACACAATCGGCCAATTCGCTCTCTGCGACCCTTTTGGCCAGTGTCGCGCCTACATTGCCGGAGCCTATGATTGAGATCTTCATCTTAGCCTCTCTATGATAGCATCGGCCATTCCGCTTGTAGTGGCAGAGGTTGGGTCGTCACGTCTCGGTTTTAAGTCATATGTTACGTCCCTACCCTCTTTAATGACCCCTGCTACGGCGTCCTCAAGCCGTTTGGCTGCATCGAGCTCTTTTATATGACGCAGCATAAGTACGCCTGACAGTATCATCGCGGTCGGATTTACCTTATTCTTGCCCTTGTACTTAGGCGCAGAGCCGTGCGTAGGTTCAAACAGAGCTATCTCTTTCCCTATGTTCGCGCCGGGGGCTATGCCCAGGCCGCCTACCAGGCCTGCAGATAAGTCAGATATGATATCCCCATAAAGGTTTGGCAGCACCAGGCAGTCATATAGCTCGGGTTTCTGGACCAGCTGCATCGCCATGTTGTCGACTATCCTGTCTTCAAACTCCACCTTGCCCCGATACTTTTTTGCAACCTCTCTTGCTGTTTCGAGAAAGAGACCATCGGTATATTTCATTATATTTGCCTTG
>JABMRJ010000043.1 GCA_013202745.1 Candidatus Omnitrophota bacterium | reverse complement strand
GGGTGTAGCTATGCTTTCCAGCGTCTTAAGAAGCAAACGAGCGATACAGGTGAATATTGCCATTAAGCGTGCCTTTGTCCGATTGCGTCATATTCTTTCTACCCATAAGGAGCTCGCACATAAATTGAATGAATTAGAGCGTAAAATTGAAAAACATGACAAAGAGATCCACACCATCTTCGAAGCCATCCGTCAGCTTATGAAGCCTTTAGAAAAACCAAAACGGCAAATTGGATTTCACGTGTAGGTGATATTTAATTGTCATTTCTAACCAGGTTAGAAACCCCGGTTTTTCCAAATCTAACCTGGTTAGAATTGCAAATGAGGTATTATGCCATTAACCATAACACACGCAAAGAGAGAACGATTTAATTACAACGGTGCAACATATCATATTACGACACGATGCAACAATAAAGAGAACTTGATTAAAAGTGATATAGATTTCAAAAGATATAGATTTATTATGGAGAAAAGTAAAGAAAAATACGGCTTTTTACTGTATGATTATGTAATCATGAATAATCATGTCCATTCAATCATTCAATTAGCTTCAACTTTGAATATTTCAATAATCATGCATTCCATAAATAGATGGTATTCAAGATGGTACAACGAACATTATAAGAGAAAGGGTCACTTTTGGGAAGATAGATTCTACGGAGAGTTAATAAAAGATGACATTCAATTATCGGCGGTTATGCGTTATATAGAATTAAATCCCGTTAGGGCAGGCTTATGCAGCAATCCGATTGAGTGGAAGCATTCTGGCGCAAAGTTCTATCTTAATGGAGAAAAAGATAAGCTGATAGATGTACCAGAGGTCTATATTAGCTTAGGAGAAACTAATAACTCAAGGCAGGAAGCTTACTCGCACATCTTTCCTTTTAACCTGGCAAATCTAACCAGGTTAGAATAGCGAGAATAGCGAAACAAAAATCAGGGGCAATCTCCTGATTGGAAGTTGCCCCTTTTTATCATTTTGTCGTATATGTTAAATTAATACCTTATTGTTGCCCCTGCTGTAAGAGAATTTTCTCCAACAAACCTGCCTTCAATATTAAATGTAAGAAAATCCGCTATATCCATATCCAGCCCCACTAAAGGACCAAAGGCCAATACATCATAATTGGCATTAAGATCATGGGTATAGTTAGTTCCTGAAGACGTGTATGATACATCGTCAAAACTGCCCAGAACTATCCATGAATGATATGCCCCGGCATAAGGAACTATTCTGGTCTTCAACTGCTCAATGGTGTACTTGCAGGTTAAATAAATACTGTTCTTGCCATTAAGGCCATACAGGGTCCCGTCAACGCTTGTTCCGGAAGCGCCCTCTCTTGACACAGTATCTACATTATTTATAAACATGTTGGCCTGTATGTCAAATCCAAGATCAATAGGCAAGCTGCCTATATTTTTAAATGGTTGCAGCTTATTTAGTCCTAAACCTGCAAAAATACCATCTTCCAACTCAAGGCTTATTTTAGAATTGTTGCTTTTAAACGACGGGTCATAAGAAGCTCCGCCGACCTTGGCATATATATTGGTGGTTTCATTAAACCCCAATATAATCTTCCCATAGACCTGATGAAGATCGTTAACACTCGTGTCATCAGAAGATGATCCGGGTAAATCCAGGTCAAATAATCTATTGGCCATATAATCATACCCGAATGCCGCGGCTACTCCCAAATGCTTGGTTGTGGCTTTTAAGGGCTCTACAGGATTGCCCGAGCCTCCTGCAAAGGCATTTGTACAAAATAAGACCAAAGCTGATAATACTACCAATTGAAGCATCTTTTTACTCATGCCCTACCTCCCTTTTTATTTATTATTAATGAATAGTATACCATATAATATAATAAATGGCAAAAAATATATGCTCTTCAAGGATTCTTCACCGCTGGGTTTAAAATATTTTTTGCTTTTGGGTCTACTCTTATGGTAATATTGCTTTATAAGAGGACCTGATGAACCCTGATATATCTATAGTAATCCCGGCCTACAATGAAGCAAAAAGGCTTAAGTCTTTCCTATCCCGCCTTATAAGCTACTGCAAAACCCAAAAGAGGATTTACGAGATCATTGTTGTTGATGACGGAAGCAGTGATAATACATTCGAAGTCTCTGAATCCTTCAGGCAGGAATTTTCCAACCTCCATACAATAAAGATAAAAGGAAACAGAGGTAAAGGATATGCGGTCAAGGCCGGGTTTCTTAAGGCAACCGGCAATCTGCGGTTATTCCTTGATGCCGATGGATCTGTCGGACCTGAAGAGATAGAGAGGAATATCCGCTATATTCTGGATGAAGGGTACGACATATTTATAGGATCTCGTGTATTAAAAGACGAGAAGCAGTCCCTTGATATTAGATGGTACAGGAAGATAATAGGAACTATATTCAATTTCCTGGTGCAGGCCTTTCTTTTCAAAAAGATAAAAGATACCCAATGTGGTTTTAAGATCTTCAAAAAAGATGTTGTGGTTCCCCTATTCTCAAGAAGTTACCTCGAAGGCTTTGGCTTTGATATAGAGATACTCTATCTCGCTTACAAGATGGGCTATAGAGTAAAAGAGGCGCCCGTCTCCTGGCATCACGCAAAGGGGTCAAAGATAGATCTCTTTACAGATTCCGTAAAGATGTTCTTTAATATACTCCAGGTAAGAAACTGGCACTGCACCCCCATCAATCCCTCCTCTAAATACTTCGGACCGGATGAATACAAGTACATGTATGAACTTGAAAATTACCACTGGTGGTTTGTGAGCCGGAGAAATCTGATAGAACACATTATAAGGTCCTTAAACTTCCAAACACCCGCTATTTTGGATGTCGGTTCAGGAACCGGAGGAAATTTACTTCTATTGAATAAGATGGGTAAGGCATACGGGATCGACATATCTAAACAGGCTGTAGAATTCTGCCAAAAAAGAGGTCTGAATGACGTAGCGCTCTCCCCCATAGAGAAGATACCCCACAAAGATAAGGCATTCGATATGGTGGTCTGCACTGACGTCTTAGAACATGTCCCGGACCCTATCAAGGCCCTGGAAGAGATAAAGAGGGTCTTGAAAGATAACGGTAAGATAATCGTAACCGTCCCTGCATTTAGGATACTCTGGAGCCAGCATGATGATGCACTGTGCCACTTAAGGAGGTATGAAAAACACTCTCTTCTAAACGATGTAACGGAGGCAGGATTGAAGGTAGAAAAGATGGGTTACTTCTTCTTTATATCCTTCTTTGCGGTTTTTCCTATAAGGATAATGAGGAGATTCTTTGCCGGGAAGACAAAAGCCCGCAGCGATACCACAACACTCCCGCCAAAACCTTTAAATGAGTTTTTAAAGTTCCTCTTCAAGATAGAGATAAGGATAGCTGATAAGGTCAGGCTGCCTTTTGGGACATCACTCTATACAATAATTTCAAAAAAAGATATGGACAATTCATGAGACCTGAAGATAAAAAATACATAATAGAGAATTTAAATAAAAAATCTGTCAAAGAGATGGCGCAGACACTCAACCTTAAGGAGAGGCTGGTACACAGCTATGTAAATAGGTTGAAAGAAGAATCTCAAAGACCTAAAGATCCTGTTAACGCTTCGGATGAAAAGTCCTTCCTTGAGAATATCCCCAATGCGGCCATTATAATAGGGATCCTTATAATCGCATTGAGCATAAAACTCTTATTTATGCGCCAGATAAACCTCTCGCCCTTCACGCTCTTTTCACTCGATGATGAGTATTACAACCTATGGGCTACAGAGATATCGAAAGGCGATATTATGGGCAGCGGTGTATTCTATGGACTGCCTCTCTACTCATACATCCTTGGGTTTATATATTTTCTTTTTGGCCAGAGCGTATTTATAGCAAGAATTGTGCAGGTACTGCTGGGGTCATTAAACTGTGTGCTTTTATATCTTATAGGTAAAAAGACCTTTGGCAAGACTGCAGGGCTATTGGCATCTTTAGTATTTACATTTTACAGCATGGGGCTCTATTTTGAAAGCTTCCTAAACTCTACCCCGCTATCTATATTTATGCTCTTTTCTATTATACTGCTTCTCTTATCAATAGCTGAAAGGCCGACAATCAAAAAATGGGTCTCCTTGGGGCTCCTTGCAGGATTGTGTTCCCTGGCTAATGCCTCGGCTACAATGCTCATCCTCTTCGTAATCCCGTGGGCATTTGTCCATTTTAAGGATATGGAAAAAAAGAGGATCATTACCGGATTATCCGGCATGATAGCCGCTTTACTCATAGTAATCTCCATAACAACCATCAGGAACTATAAGGTTGAGAAAGACTTCGTTCCCATAACCTCCCATGCCGGGATAACCTTTTACGCAGGGAATAACCCTGGAGCAATAGGATCATTTTACCTGCCTCGTGAGCTCGGAAGGGGCATAACGAGCACAAAGACGGCATCTACAAATATAGCAAAGCGGCATATCGGCAGAGAACTTAAGCCTTCAGAGGTATCAAGTTTTTGGTTCGGCAGGGCATTCGATTTTATAAAGAACGATCCTTATCTCTATGCAAGGCTCCTTGCAAAAAAGCTTTATCTTTTCTGGTGGGGCCAGGAGATACCCGAGGTAGTCCCTTCTAAATTCATCAAAGAATACTCCTCTATCTTACGGCTGCCCCTCTTTACCTTTGCTATAATCTCTCCCCTGTCTCTAATAGCCCTCCTTCTTTTTTATAAAAGAAGGAGGGAAATTGCAATTCTTTATATATTCTTAGGCTCTATGCTCCTATCTACACTATTATATTTTGTAAACTCAAGATACAGGATGCCTGCGGAAGCTATACTTATACTATTTGCATCAGCTCTTATGGTTTTATTTTTTAAAAAGCTTAGAGAGAGAAAATATCGTTATTCTCTATCTATAGCGGCTTCTTTTGTCTTACTATTTTTTCTTTTGAATTTCAACATCGCCTCATTCTCTGAAGAGGTTGCATATACACAACTTGGTATAGCTTATGAATCAAAGGGTGACATCAAAGGCGCAGAAGGGTATTTTAAGCAGGCTTTAGAGATAAATCCAGATGACGCGAATTTATACTTTAACATTGGTAATTTTTACATGAAGCAAAAAAAGAATGATGCGGCCATTAAGAATTTTGAAGATGCGATAAGAATAGACTCAAGCTTGTTAAAAGCACATCTAAACCTCGGCGCTCTGTATGCGCAGAGAAAAGATGCCTTTAAGGCCGAGAAGGCCTTCAGACAGGCCCTGGAGATAAATCCTTCCATGCCGACTGTCTACTATAACCTCGGTATATTGTATTCAGAGCAGGGCAGGTATAAGGATGCTACAAAAAACCTTGAAGAGGCATTGAGGTTAAACCCTAACTACAAAGAGGCGCAAAAAAGCCTGATATCCATACACGCTATCATCGAGAGCTCTTCTTAAAAACCCTCATCAGCCCTCTACTATGGGCCCTTCCTCTTTAGCAAACCACGCAGCCGGATCCTTTAAATATTCGTATGTATTTGAAAGAAGATCGAAGTGATTCTCTTCCTCTTCTATCATAAAGCTATAAAGATTCTTAACCTCTTGGTCTGCTGCCGAAGAGATGGCATCTTTATAGAATTTTAGGCCCGCGTTTTCCATCTCCATGGCTATCTTGTATGCCTCGAGCTCATCCGCACAAACCTGCACATTTTTTAACAGTTCCGCTTCGCGCTTCCCGAAGAGCATTCTTTCGTTTATGCCCTTGTGGCTCGGCATTGCGGCACACAGCTTGGGTGCGATCTTTTTCTTTGCCATCGTCTCGCAATACTCTCTGATCGCCGCTATGTGGCGCGTCTCATCGTCTGCAAGCGCTTCGAATACCCTCTTGCCCAATTCATTTGTGCACTTTTTTGCCGATTCAAGATAGAATTCGCGCCCCCGCCCTTCCATCTCTATTGAAGTCTTAAATAGATCTATCAACTCCTTATTACCCATATTACACAAGCCTCCTTTTTTTATATTAGTACCTTCCCAGCATTTGTCTTGCCTTATCCGCATTTGGATTTATCTTAAGCGCCTCCTGCCAATGCCTCCTGGCCATATCGATCCTCCCCATCCTCTGATATAAAGAAGCTATACCCATATGATATGGTAAAAAATATGGCCTCAAGGCCAATCCCTTCTTGTAAAAACTCTCCGCCTCTTCAAGGCTTCCCATCGCTTCATGAATAAGGCCCATATTAAAGAGCGCATCGGGATAGTTCGGATTCAGGGCTAGGGCCCTTTCTATATATTCCTTCCCCTCTTTATACTTTCCGAGGTTAATATACGCGCTCCCCATATTGCCATAGGGAAGCGGATCCTTGGGGTTCAACTCAGAAGCCTTTTTGTATTCTTCGATGGCCTTATCTATATCTCCGAGTTCAAAATATGTATTCCCAAAGTTCAAGTGCAGCCTTGCATTATTCGGGACATATCTTAAGGTATCCTTAAAGAATGCGACTTCATCCTTCCATGCCCTATTTCTTTCGATCGTCAGGTGTGTATAAAAAGAGAGTATCCCGACCGTAATCAAAAGCGCCAAGGCCTTAGACGCTATCTTTGAATTGAAGATCATCCGTGCATCAGAGAGCCTTACTATACCCATTGCCGCTATCGCGAATATACCGATGGCAGGCAGGTAGAGCCAGTGTTCCGCTATGAAGCTATTTATGGGGACGATATTCGAAACAGGAAGCAGCCCCACGAAGAATAAAAAGAGCGCGTAGGAGAACTTTCTTGCTTGCCTTTTATGGGCTCTGAATGCTGCAGCAACTATAGCCGCAACCATAAATAGCGCCAATGCGGCATCCGGTTCAAATAATGACCGCGCTATCTTTATGGTGCGCTCCATATGGAGACCAAAAGGCAAAAGGAGAAGGCGCAGATAAGAGATGATCACCTTGGATGAGGTGAGCAGCCTTTCATAAAGGCTGAATTTCGCCATCAAAAATGACGGCGAAACTGCCGAAAAATCCAAGACCGTCTTTCTCATCATGATATATAGGCCGAATATCAGAATGTACGGTAGGTATAAACCGCGTATCTTCTTATCGGGCGGCGTATCCTTTATAAAACTTACATGATATACAAGAATAAACAATGGAAATATCAGGCCTATCTCTTTTGAAAGGATTGAGAGCGCATAAGAAGCTAAAGATATAACGTAAAATTTCGGATCAATCCCCTTCTTTCCATTCAAGGGTTTTATCGCCTTAAGAAAACATATAAACGCCAGCAGCAGAAAGAGAAGATAGAGTGAATCTGCCCTGCCTGCAACATATGTAACCGCTTCGGTATTTATCGGATGGACCCCGAATAGCGCCCCTGTAATAAATGCTACTCTGTTATCCTTAAAGAGCCTGACTGCCAATATGTATAGCAGGATAGCGCATAAGCCGTGCAGGATCACATTTGTCAGGTGGAATCCCATCGGGTCATATCCCCACAAAAAGTAGTCTATCATAAAGGATAGGTCCTGGACGGGTCTGTAAAAATTATTCACATTACCGCTTGAATATGCAAGATAGTTTTTGAATATATCTTTTACGTGACTGAAGCTTCTTATGTATGAGTTATCCCTTACCAAAAACTCATCATCCCAGACAAAGCCGTTCTGGAGAGAATTGGCATATGAAATGGCCACCAGTATGATTATCAGAGATATAGCTAAGAAATGAATCTTCTTCATAGATTTATATTTTGTATTTAGACAAAAACTCCCTTACTTTCGGCTGATTGGGATTTACCTTAAGGGAAAACCCCCAATGATATACAGCCTTTTCCATCTTGCCCGTCTTCATATATACTATAGCAATGTTATTATTGTAAAGCGTATCTCTCGGCGAGACCCTGAGCGCTTCTTTATACGCCTCTATAGCATTGGCATATTCTTCATTGATATCATAATAAACACCCAGGTTACTCCATACCCTTGCGCTGTCGTTGTGTTTAAGGGTGCTTGTATATATAGAGGGTTCGTCCTTCCAGTCATTATTTCTCGCAATAGAGATAGAGGCCAAATATAGCACAATACCTGCACATAATAAGTTTAGCACTGCCTTCTGCACTTTTTTATTCCTATAAAGGCCTTCGATTGCATAGGCTATGATAACATATATACCTATAGCCGCTCCATATATCCAATGTTCTGCATACATGGCATTGAGCCTTAAGATATTTAAATGAGGCAGAAGCAGTATAAAGAACCAGAGTATCCAGAAGAATATACGGGGAGACCTTTTCTTTAGCTTTAATGAAAATATTATAAGCGGTAGTATTACTATAAGCCCTAAAAAGGCATCGGCATCCAGGGTTGTAGATAAGGCCATTACGCGTTCCATGTGGAGATTGAGCGGAAAGATCAGCAGTATTAGATAGTTGAATATGATCTTTATGTCGGTGAATATGATTGCATTGACATTCAGGACGCCTATAGCCGCCTGATTGAATTCTATAACGTTTAATCTGAAAAATGCGTATGCGGCAACTATTGCGCCAAAGGGTATTATCGATAACCAATCTGTTCGCCTATCTTCTCTTGCAAAACCCCCATATGCTATAAGAAGAAGCGGAAAGCATATGGCCGTTTCACGTGAAATAAGAGATCCTGCATAAAAAATGAGAGAAGATATGTAATAAATCGTCTTTTTTAAAACGCCCGGGTTGCGGGATTTTACATACAACAAAAACGATGAGAGCATAAATAGCAGATAGAGAGGGTCGCTGCGGCCGGATATATAGGCTATCGCCTCCGTATTTACAGGATGCAGGCCAAAGATTACCGATGATATGAGCGCTATGATACCTGACTGCGTAATGGCCCTGACCAGGTAAAAAAGGAGCGCGACACAGATTAACTGTAGTAAAATGCTTGTAAAATGAAAACCCCTTGAGTCCATGCCCCACAGCCAGTAGTCGGCCATATATGACAACTCCTGCATGGGCCTGTAGACGTTACCGTTATAATTCGCCATCTCTGCAAATTCGTTCTTAAATATATACGGGATATTCTTAAAACCCTTTACGGCTTCGTTTCGCACAACTATCGTCTGGTCATCCCAGACAAAGTCTCCCTTTATGACATTGAAGTAGACTATAAATGTAAGGACCAAGGGTATTATAAATAATATCCGTTTTTTGGCTATCATCTTAACCCGTTCTTTTTTGCAACAATATAAAAGCTCCAATATCTGTCTCTATCGGGGTCATGGTTTATTATCTCCATGCCGTTTTTAGATAAAAACTCATTCAAGACACCGTATGTAGGTATCCACTTATGCGCGCTCCCCACCCATGGGCTGCCGGGATTCCATAACCGCATCGATTCATGCGGGAGGTACAGAAATAGTATGCCGCCTCTTTTAAGCTTCTTAATCCACAGCTTAAGTGCCGCATCCCACCTCTTAAGATGCTCAAGGCAGTGGGATGAGAAGACATAGTCGAGAGTTCCATCTGGAAAATTGTCCAGTTTATACGCATTCTGTTTAAGTTCATCCTCTACGGGTATTGCGCCAGGAAATGGCCGCTCTCCTGCGCCGACATCGATCCCATTTCCTTTGCAAAATTCTTTCGCCTTTTCGGCGATTAATGGTGACCTATTCCCGTCGTTTATACCTTCAGGATAGAGCTCACCCCTATAACTATAAAAGACCTCTATACCTTTAACCACTCTTTTTATAAAAATGAGTCGCCACAACCCGAGTAGATCGAGATGCATGCGCCACGGGTCTTTTATTACCCTTTTAATCTTTGAAAATATGCTCTTCATTTAAATTTTGAAGCAACGTTTATACGTGTAAGAAAGATTATAAGAAAAATGTGATACAAAACAGAGACTGCGTTTTTTACATGCGGCGGCGGGGTTGTAATGATCGCGCCTGTAAATTGTATAATACCAAGATATATCAAAACCTTAAGAAGCACTACATATCCTGAAAAAAACAGCAGTAAGACCCTTGCCCACCTTTTAAAGTTTACCATGCCTGCCCCTATGGCAGTCGAGATAAAAGCGGATGCTATAACAAATATAAATACATTGAGCGGTTTCTCCACTATAGAGAAGACGCTAAAGAGTGTGACAAAAAGTATCGTTGTCAACCCTATTAAAAGTTCTATAAAGCCTATTAACTGTATGGCCGATTCCGTTACATTTGTTCTTATGTTTTCCCTTAATCCGCTCACTTTAAGATCACCTCCATCGCCTTTATCACTTCATCGACAGTTATTGAAGAGAGGCATTTAACCTTTCTTTTACAGCGGGGCGTATATCCAAACTGCGTGCATGGGCTGCAGTCAATGTCCTTACTTATAACACGATCCCTCTCTCCCCTCGGCGTCCATTTCTTCTCAATGCCGGCCCCGAAGAGGGATATTGTCGGTGTGCCCAGCGCAAATGACATATGCATAATGCCGGAGTCGGCGGTCAGCAGCAATCTACTCATCTTTAGTATTGAGGCAACGTCTACAAGCGATGTTTTTCCCGTAAGGTCTATGGAACCTTCTGCATATTCCCTGATCTCTTTGGCATCTTTTGCATCGATACGGGAACCCAATATTACCACCTTGTAACCCTGTTCGGACATCTTTCGGGCAACCTGTCCGAACCTATCGCTCCCCCATCTTCTTTCAGGCACAGTTGCGCCCGGAAAGATTGCTATAACCCTATCCTTATGTTCAGGAGCCAGCGGCAAAAGTGTGTTCGATACCTCGCCTGAAATGCTGATAAACGGCTTCTTCAGGTCAAAGGTTGGCATCTCGCTTACGAGAGGTTTTATCAGATGAAAAAAACTATATATCTCGTAGTCATCGTGGCTGTATGGGATCTTATGTGTAAATGCCTTCCTTCTTTCATTAGTATCAAAACCTATCCTGATGTTACCTCCGACAATAAATGCTATAAAGGCCGAGAGCCTGTGCCATTGCTCTGTATCTATTACTACATCATATCTATTTCTCAAGCACCTGAATAACTCAAGTCCCTTATCATACTTATAAATCCTTCTCATTCCTCCTGAAAGTTCGAAGACACTTGCGTTTCTCTTTTCGCATAGCACATCTATCTCTGTCTCTGGAAAGGCGCGCTTTAGTATATTTATAGCCGGCAAAAGAAGGACCGCATCCCCAATACCGCCAGGTCTTATAAAAATAATCCTTTTGATCTGGCCGGGTATACTTCCGGTAATGCTCTTTGTTTCATGGAGAAAAAAGAGCAATGCCCTGCCTATAATCCTATCGAAAAGTTTCAATAACTTTATCTTAGTCATATTTGCCTATGCCATGCGCAGGGGGTTGTAAATAATGAATGCAGAGACCAATAGCCACATGATCATATTTATCACAAATGGTATATCAGAGATGAGAACCTCTCCCGGATCGCCGCCCAACCTCTTTACGTGGACAAGGTATAGATACCTAAAGATACCGTATACTACAAAGGGTATCGTATAGGCCATCTGGTTGCCGCCTATCCTTGCAACGACATCGCTCGTAACGCTATAAAGTCCGTAAAAGACTACGCAGAGTGTAGCAGATATCAGGATCATCTGGTCAAGAAAATACGGCCTATAATAACGCAGCACCTCCCTGTGGTCTTCGGCCTTACCATAAAGAAGCGACTTCTCCTGCCTCCTCTTTATAAAACCCAAAAAGAGCGCTAATACAAATACGCAGAGCTGCAGCCATACTGATGGCTCTATACCGATCATAACTGCCCCGCCCCATATCCTTAACTCAAAACCGACCGCAATCAATATGACATCCAGTATCACCTCATGCTTAATGCGGAAGGTGTAGAATATATGCAGGAGCACATAGAGTAAGACTACTATAAAAAGTTTCCATTCGGTAAGATATGACCACGATAAAGATATGACTATAAGTATAATCGAAATCAATGAGGCCAATTTTACGCTCAGGCGGCCTGAGGCGACCGGTCTTTTTCGTTTCTTTGGATGTACCTTATCCTTCTGCCTGTCTCTTATATCGTTCATCAGATAGACTCCCCCGGATATAAGGCAGAATATTACAAAGGCCAGTATCGAATCTAACAATTTTTCGACATTAAATAGAAGCGATCCAAAGAGTAGCGGCATAAATATAAAGAGATTCTTGAGCCACTGTTTAGGCCTTATCCCTTCTAATACCGTCAATAATATCTTCATAGCACACCTTTCATTTTTTTAATCAATTAGTATATGTACCCAAAATAAGTTTCTTATACCTGTCCAAAAGACCTTCTATTTTGCTTTCTGTATCTGCTATCCTGCCCTCTGTGGCATTTATGAAACCTAAAGAGACCTTGTGCTGGCCAGGGGTTAACCTTTTTGGGGCAGCAAACCAATAATCCTCTCTCAAGACCTTATCCTTGCCTATATCCCGAGGAAGATACATCTTGTAACCCAGGGTATGTATATGCTGCAGGGCATCCGAATAACCGTCTTCTACATAAAACTGGAGATAGTATATAGATTCGCTCCTTTTGACAGGATGCCAATAAAATGCAAAATGGATCACATCATCCATATACTCCACTATGTCGAACTTGATAAGCTCAAGCGAACCATCCAGAACCAGGAAAGGGTCCATCCCGTCAAAATCCTTCTTATCAAGTATAGATAATAACTGATCTTCTGACTTAAGGCCTTTTTTGAATACGGCTATATCGCGGCCGGCATACTGCAGCCCCCAATCGTCTTTTGTAAAAAAATCGTATAGATTGGCTGAGGCCTTAGAGGGATTTGCATTAAAGGACTTTTCTAAAAAACTGTCGTTAAAATCTATCACCGCATATTCGACATCATCTCCAACCTTCGACTGCTCAAACCCGCTTACAATATCCCTGCCCCAGACCTTATGCAGGGCGTAGATCTCTTTTCTGTTTGCAAGCGGGGCAAGAAAACAGAAACTTGAACAGACAGGCACATCCTTCGGCACCATATTGAGCGCTTTTCTTTTAAGCGGTATGGATCTATCGTTATACCAGGATCCTACCACATTATCTATGCTGCTCGCCCAGAGCATGTAAGAGTATACGGTGCAGACGAGAAGGTATGCCGTCACGTAAAGATAGAGCTGCTTCTTTTCATATTTGATTTTTTCCAGGGCAAGCTTTAGTCCATATACCATTGAGAGAAATATAAACGGCGTAAGGATAGCCCCATAATGAAAATATATCGTGTGTTCCGGAGCAACCTTTGAAAGAAGGTGTTGTAGAAATATGGGCGCTATAAAAAAGAGTATATCGGGCCTGAGTAATGAAAGAAAACCGACAGGCAGGAAATATTGAAGTAAAAGATACCTCTTCTCTTCACTAAATATTATGCCGAATATTTTTGCAGGGTCTGTAAAAATCGTCTGCAATGCCTCTGTTGGCGTTTCACCAAGATGGCCGTAAAAATGGGCAAAATTTATCCCAAACCCTTCTCTCTTGAATGCGGGTATGAGTATAAAGAGATCGAAATATAAAAACAATATTGCCAGCCCTATAGGCACCAGTGACCAGAGCAATCTCTTTTCTTTCTTTGAAAATAACGAATATATGCCGAAGGCCCCTATTATAAGGGGCATATTCTCTTTTATAAGGAGTATGAGGATGGCAGTTATCAGAAAGGGCTTAAAACGGTTCTTTATATAAAATAGAAATAAGAGAAATAGCGGAAATATTGCCAGCGTCTCAAAATGGAATTCGTATAGATTCGCCCATATAGCCGGCGGGTATAGAAAATAGAGAAACAATATAAGTATGGCAAATCCCCAATTCAGCTCCTTCTTGGCTATAAAGTAAAGGACAACGCTTCCAAGGACATATGAAAGGATTTTGAGGATAAGTAACGTGAGGGCGCTTTGGAATATGGCATATATAGGGGCTATTACATACGCTATGAGATTAGCGTGGTTCGATAGAAAATTTATGCCGAATATGGTATTGAACTGCTGACCGTGGACTATCTTCCACATCGAATGTGAGAAATAGGCAAGATCCCAATCTATATATCCAAAGTTAAAGTATTTACTTGATATAATTATAAGCCAAATAGAGAGGAATACACCTATCAGACCAAATGCCAAATAATCTATAGCTTCCAGGCGGGAGAGAAAGCTAAATATTTTTTCTTTTATAGTCTTCTCTTCAGTATTATTCATTGCTTAAAGTGTATCACATAATAAATAAAATGGCAATTCTACAACTCGAACAATGAATCATCGAGGGGTATATTGACTTCAAACTCCTGCCATGCGGTATCTGCGGCCTTATCCTTGCCTTCATACTTTGTATTCTTTAATATGGTATATGTCTCTTCATCATACCAGAGATCCTCAAGCGTGATAGAGTCATCCTCGTCTTTATGTCTTATGCGCAGATGATATACCTCTCTATCAGCGTACTCTTCTTCATCAAGTTCGGCCTCGCACCCCCTCTTGAATATATGCTCTCTTAATCGTTCGAGTTTATCAAGCATGCTTGAGTTCATAAATGTTGCGCCCCTTAAGTTCTTAAGCCTCTTATCAGTATGCCGCAAGGTATCCAGAAACCCCCATGCACTCCGTCCCCTTACCTTGCCTTTTTTGTTTAAAACCACGCTGCTGCCCCTCTTTTTGCCCTCCAGCACATCGGTCCGCATGAGGTTTGGTTTTTTAAAACTGAATCTTACGATCCTCTTTTCGTATAATTTACCCCGCCAACTCTCGGTTACCATAATACAGCTATAAGTATCCATCTCATTAATAGCCTCTTCCAGATCCTTTAAAAATTCTCTCACATCATTATCAACTTCGGCCGATACAAGAACATCGCGGCAGAATACTAAACCTAAGCTTAAGAAAATCGCTATGATGAATATCTTTTTAGGCATACTATACCTCCGCCGATTACCAGACTGATCGCGCAAAATAATACAAAGACGTCCCCGAATCTTTTATAAAGACTTTCTCTTTCATAAATACCTACCGACGCTCTCTTGTAACCCGTTATGAATATCTCTTCACCATCAATCCTGACCGTATCCGTTATGCGGCCGTCTGCATCTATAAAACAGGACAATCCTGTATTGGCGGCCCGGATTACAGGCATCCTGTTCTCAACCGCCCTAAACACAGACGACTGAGCATGCTGATAAGGCGCGCCCGTATTTAAAAACCATGCGTCATTTGTTATATTCACTAAAAAGTCTATATCCCTTTTGGCAAAATTTCTCACAAGACCCGGAAATATATCTTCGGAACATATAAGACTTGCAAATCTTGCGCCGTTTTCCAATTTAAAGACTGTATATTCATCGCCCCTGGTAAAAGTGCCTATGGGCTTATCTATGATGAATCTTAAAAGTCTTATATATCTCTCCAGCGGAATATATTCACCAAAGGGTACGAGATGGAGCTTATTATATTGCCCAACGACATCTCCATTGTCGGATATCAATATAGCACTGTTAAAGATATCTTCTCTCTTTGGCCCGCCTACAGAAGGGGCGCCTATCAATATATAGGCATCTACATCTTTTGCTAAACTTAAGACTCTATCAAGCAGATCCATCTCCTGTATATATCCCGGAAGAGACGTTTCGGGCCAGATGATTAAATCGGTTTCGCCGACTGCTGCGCCTTTAGTAAGCGCCGTATAGATATCGAGTATCTCTTCTTTATAAGCGCTATCCCACTTCTTCTCCTGAGGGATATTGCCCTGGATAACCGATATATTTAATACATCGGTTCTCTTTGAAGATTCGCT
This sequence comes from Candidatus Omnitrophota bacterium, assembly GCA_013202745.1. Classification (GTDB taxonomy): domain Bacteria; phylum Omnitrophota; class Gorgyraeia; order JABMRJ01; family JABMRJ01; genus JABMRJ01. The sequence continues at coordinate 8,536 of JABMRJ010000043.1, read as the reverse complement.
AAGCCTGAAATACCCGTAACCCAGCATGGCTGTAAGCATAAAGAGGCATATTAATAATGCCGGTAAGGCCTTTTTGTCTTTATCTAATAATGAATATAGTGAGAGATTCACCAGCATTATTGCAAAAGAGATGCCATAAGCACCTGTTATGTCTGCTATCTGTATTATAGGGATATTCAGGTATTGTGAATGGCCGAGAAGCGCCCATCCGAAGCCCGTAAATAAGGTGCTGCGCATATATTCAAGAACCACCCAGCAGGCAGGGAGAAGAAAGAGTCTCCATAGAGGATATTCTTTTATGTATAAGAAACATATCCCGAATATACCGAAGAATATAGAAAGGACCGTAGTCAATATAATGTATCCGGGAATGGAGACATTCTTAAGCCAAAAGATAGTAATGCCGAAAAATACAATTCCGCATACGAAAGATAAGAAAAATGCCTTCCGTCTTTCTGATTCGTCTCTTAATGCAAAAAATAGAGGGATAAATGCGATGTAGGCTGCAAGTGAGAAATTAATTTTGGGAAAACTGAGGCTTAAAAGTATGCCGGATAATAGAGCCGGGAGGCTCTGGGTAATATTATCTACTTTCCGCAGCACTTTTTGTGCTTCCTTCCGCTACCACACGGACAGGGGTCATTCCTCCCCACCTTGGGAGCTTCTCTTTTATATGTTTCCGGTTTGGTTTCTCTTTCTCTTGAAGGCATGGGTGGACGTTCTTTGCTCTTATCTGCATCACTCAAGGCAGATTTTTGTGTATGTATAAAACTTTGCTTGCTTGAGTCAAATACACCGGGGACCCGCTCCTGTCCTATCGGCTGGAGTTTAAATATAAATTCCATAGACTCCTCTTTTATGGAGTCGACCATCTGATAGAACATATCAAAGCCCTCATGCTGATATTCTATCAGTGGATTCCTCTGGCCGTATGCCCTTAAGCCTATGCCCTCTCTTAGATTATCCATATTATAGAGGTGATCCTTCCATTTAGAGTCTATGGTCTGTAGCGTAACCGTCTTTACAAGGTAATTCATCGCGTCTTTACCTATAGCCTCGCCTTTCTCATCATAGGCCTTTTTAGCGGCCTCAAATATAGAGTCCAGTGTCTCTTCATGTGTCAGGCTGTTCATTTCAAGGCTTGATATGTCGATACCGAATTTAAACCTTGCCCAATGCATGAGCCCTTCCTGGTCCCATTCTTCCGGAGGCAGCTCTTTACTCATATAAGTACTTATCGCTTTTTCTATAAGCTCTTCCATGACCTGGTAAGAATGCTCTTTTAAATCCGCGCTCTCGAGGATAAGCTTCCTCTCTTTGTAAATTATCTCCCTCTGCCTGTTCATTACATTGTCGTATTCAAGGAGATGTTTTCTTATATCAAAATTACGCTCTTCAACTCTTCTTTGCGCCGTCTCGACAGCCCTAGTCACCAAGGGATGCTCTATCTCCTGGCCTTCTTCCATGCCAAGTTTATCCATTATAATCCTTATCCGGTCAGATCCGAAGATCCTCATAAGGTCATCTTCCATGGAGAGATAAAACCTGCTTGAACCTGGATCGCCCTGCCTTCCGGAACGTCCTCGCAGCTGATTATCTATCCTGCGCGCTTCATGCCGTTCAGTGCAGAGTACGTGCAATCCACCAAGTTCAACGACCTTATCATGCTCTTTCTGAACTATGAGCCTGTTCTCTTTCAGATATTCTTTATGTTCTTCGTCATTCACTACCCTGCCCTGCGCCTTAAGCTTTGATACCATATCTCTTGTCATAAAGTCGGCATTACCGCCCAGCACTATGTCTGTCCCGCGTCCCGCCATGTTGGTGGCAATCGTCACCGCTCCCTGCCTGCCGGCCTGGGCAACTATGTGCGCTTCCAGCTCATGATACTTTGCATTGAGGACTTGATGCAGAACACCGCGATTTTTTAGCATATTGCTTATATGTTCGTTCTTTTCTATCGAGATAGTACCTACAAGGACGGGCCTCTTATCTTCGTAGAGCTTGGCTATCTCATCACATATAGCCTTAAATTTCTCCTTCTCGGTCTTGTAGATACAATCGGGATGGTTCATCCTTCGAAGCGGCTTATTTGTCGGTATGACAACAACATTAAGATTATAGATCTTCTTAAACTCCCCGGCCTCTTCTCTGCTGTTCCTGTCATGCCCGCAAGTTTCTCATACATCCTGAAATAATTCTGGAATGTTATAGTCGCAAGGGTCTGGTTTTCGCGCTCTATCTTTACGCCCTCTTTTGCCTCTACTGCCTGGTGAAGCCCGTCACTCCATCTCCTCCCGGGCATCATCCTCCCTGTAAATTCATCTACTATTATTACCTGATTATCTTTAACGAGATAGTCCTTATCTCTTTTGTATAATGCATGTGCCCGGAGCGCCTGATTTATGTGGTGCTTATATTCCATGGTAGATATATCGTGGAGGCTATCGAGCCCGAGAAGCCCTGCGGCCTTCTCCTCACCGCTGTCGGTAAGATATGCCGTATGGGCCTTTTCATCCACTATATAATCTCCCGTCTCTACTTTTGTTACCTGGTCCCTTCCGCCCTTTTTAAACTTGGGTATTATCTTATCTATCCTGTAATATTTATCCGTAGATTCTTCGGCCGGGCCCGAGATAATTAAGGGGGTTCTCGCTTCGTCTATAAGAATACTGTCGACCTCATCGACTATGGCATAATGGAATTTACGCTGGACCATATTCTCTTTGTTGAATTTCATGTTATCTCTTAAATAGTCAAAACCGAATTCATTATTTGTGCCGTATGTTATATCGCAATTATAGGCGCGCTTCCTCTCTTCATCAGATATATCATGCTGAATTACTCCTATAGTAAGGCCCAGAAATTCATATATGGGGCCCATCCATTCCCTGTCGCGGCGGGCAAGATAATCATTGACCGTAACGACATGGACGCCTTTGCCTGTAAGCGCATTAAGATATACGGGCAGGGTCGCTACGAGTGTCTTTCCTTCGCCTGTAGCCATCTCCGCTATGATGCCCCTGTGGAGCACTACGCCTCCTGCTATCTGGACATCGAAGTGTCTCATATTGATAGTCCTCTTGCCGACTTCCCTAACTACGGTAAACGCCTCGGGGAGAATACCATCAAGAGGTTCCCCTGATGAGAGGCGTCTCCTGAATTCATCTGTCTTTGCCTTAAGTTCTGTATCGGATAATGCGCCTACATCGGCTTCAAGTGAATTGACCTTATCCACTATCGGCTGGATCTTCTTAAGGACCCTCTCCGATTCCGTGCCCATTATTCCGAGTTTCTTTAAGATGATATTTAGCATAGTGATTATCTCTTTAACCTAAGGTATGCTTCCATAAAATCGTCAATGTTACCGTCCATGACAGCCTGAACATTAGATGTCTGATAGTTGGTCCTGTGGTCCTTCACTAAAGAATAAGGATGCATCACATATGACCTTATCTGGCTCCCCCATTCTATCCTCTGCTTCTCTGCATACTGCTTTTCGAGTTTCTTTCTCTTTTTTGCCCGTTCCACCTCGTAGACGCGCGCCTTAAGGATCTTCATGGCCATTGACTTGTTCTTGTGCTGGGACCTTTCGTTCTGGCACTGCGCTACCACATTTGTCGGTATATGAGTTATTCTTACGGCGGAGTCGGTAACGTTTACATGCTGACCGCCTCTGCCGCCTGCCCGATAGGTATCTATCCTGAGGTCAGACGGGTTTATATCTATCTTTATGTCGTCGGATACTTCGGGGATAACATCGACCGAAGCAAATGATGTGTGACGCCTGCGGTTAGAGTCAAAGGGTGAGATCCTGACCAAGCGGTGGACACCCGATTCGGATTTAAGATACCCGTATGCATACGCGCCTTTTATGATAATAGTGGTGTTCTTTATGCCGGCCTCTTCGCCCGCGAGAAAGTCTATCTGCTGGATACTGAATTTCTTAGAAACCGCCCACTTTGAGTACATCCTCAAGAGCATGCTGACCCAGTCGCACGATTCTGTTCCGCCTGCGCCGGCATTTACGCTGAGTATGGCGTTATTCTTGTCCTCCGGCCTGCCCAATAAGGCCTTAAACTCTACGGAATTAAGTTCCCGTTCTAACTTGTCCAGCTCCTCGCTAATATGGCGCATAGACTCATCGTCTTCGGGATCCACTATACTAAAGAGCTCTTTTGTCTCATTAAGATCTTTATCGAGTCCGGACCAGGGATCAAGGACTGCCTTAAGGAGCTTGAGAGTCTTTATCTTATCATTCGCCCCTTTGGAGTCGTTCCAAAAACTCGGTTCTGCTATCATAGCCTCAAGATCGTTTACCTTCTCTCTCTTAAGGTCTATGTCAAAGATGCCTCCCGAGCTCTTCTATCCTCTTGGTAATTCTTTCAAATCTATCTTTGAGCTCATTAAGCATATAACCTCCAATAAATGCATAAGTTACGTGGCAGAAATTTATCTAATTATATCAGCTTTCTCAAGCTCAAGCAATCTTTTTTTAAGACGGGAACCCTGTGAAAATCCTCCGAGAGAACCATCCTCTTTTATAACCCTGTGGCACGGTATTAATATTGGGAAAGGGTTCTTATTCAATGCCTGTCCCACTGCCCTTGCGGCCCTGGCATCACCGATCCTCCCTGCTACCCATTTATAGCTCTTCGCGCTGCCTGGAGGGATGCTGCATATCTCTTTATAGACCCTTATCTGAAAGGGCGTGAAACCCGACTCTTTTAAAATGCTCAATAGCCTGATCTGCTGTATATTCATCTCGCAAACATCTTCTTTCTTCTTAGTGCAATGTGATATCTCCTTGCAAAACGGTGCGCTTCATCTCTTATCCTCTTTATCAATTGGAGAACTGAAGAGTCTTTAGGCAATATTATGGGCAGCGGCCTCTTTGGCGTATATATATGCTCAAACTCTTTTGCTATTCCTATAGCCGGTATGTGATTTATGCGCAACCTCTTCAATTCCTTCACTGCGCTCGAGAGATGCCCCCTGCCTCCGTCTATTATGATAAGGTCCGGCAATGATCTCCTCTCCTCAAGTAGCCTCCTATATCTTCTCCGGACCACTTCGCGCATCATCTTATAATCATCGATTCTGTTGACAGTCTTTATCTTAAACTTCCTGTAGTTCTTTTTATCCGGCTTACCGTCATAAAAAGCTACCATGGAGCCGACAGCCTCCCTGCCATGTATATTGGATATGTCGAAGGCCTCGATCCTCTTTGGTCTTCTCTTTAGATTGAGAAGGAATTTAAGCTCGTCCACCTGGTCCATTGGGCCGGGAACTCTCCGCTTGGTCACAAGCGTACTGAGCGCCCTTATCCTGTTTCGTATAAGGAGCGCATCTTCAAAGTTTAGGCTTTTCGATGCCGCTTCCATGTGACAGGAAAGAGTTCTGACAAGCCTGTGCCTGCGCCCCTCAAGAAAGAGTCTCAGCTCATTTACCATCCTCTTATATTCCCGCTTGTATATTTTACCAGCACACGGCCCGGGGCATTTTGCTATATGGTAATTTATACATAATCTCCTGCCGAGCCGCCCGCATGTCCTGAAGGGAAATATAGTCTGTATAAACGAAAGCGCCTGTTTCAAGAGCTTAACATTCGTGTACGGTCCGTAGTATTTGGCCCCGTCGTCCTCTACCCTTCTTGTAATAAATAATCTTGGATATTTCTCATTTACTGTAAGCTTTAGATACGGGTAGCTCTTATCATCCTTAAGCTCTATATTAAATTTCGGTCTTTTTGACTTTATGAGGCTCGCTTCATAGATAAGCGCCTCGGCCTCTGAATTCGTCTGGATATAATCTATATCTTTTATCTGTGATACTAAAAGAACTGTTCTTGCTTTTCTCTTAGACTTGGTAAAGTATGATGAGACCCTCTTTTTTAAAGAGCCGGCCTTGCCGACATAAATGACCCTGCCCTTCGCGTCCTTCATGAGATAGACGCCGGGTGAATCGGGAAATTTTCTTATCGTCTCTTTAATACCCATTTTAAGAATTTGCCAAGCTCCTCGGCCCTTAAAAGATACAATACGAAAAAATAGATAAAGATACCGCCGGCTATAGAAAGAAAAAGATATCCCGCATTAAAAAATGTATCTTTCTTGAGTAATATTGCATTAAACCTGATGGTGACGATATGCAGTATAAGGCCCATCAATGATGATGCGGCCAGAATCTTGGCCAAAAAGACCGCTATCTCCTTCTCTCCAAAAGATCCTATCTTCTTTCTTAATAAGAAAAAGAGCATTGCAAAGTTTGTTATACCTGCTATAGATGTAGCGAGCGCAAGGCCGCCGATCTTAAGGGGCCACATGAGTATGAGATTGAGCACAACATTTATTACAAGCGCTATGCATGCCGTCTTGACGGGAGTCCTTGTATCCTGCATGGAATAGAAAGAAAATACGAGTATCTTTATGCCCGCATATGAGAAGAGGCCGAAGGCATAATAGAAGAGGGCCTGGTTTGTGATCATAGTAGAGAATTGGGTAAATTCTCCTCTCTCGAAAAGTATCCTTATTATCTGGCTGCCCATGACCATGATGCCTACAGCGGCCGGTACCATGATCATAAAGAGAGACTTTAAGGAAAAATTTAGAGTCTCCTTAAAGCCCTTCGTATTCTTCCGCGTAAAGTGCGCTGAAAGTGTCGGCAGCGCAGCCGTGGCTATGGAGATCCCGAATATCGCCGTGGGAAGCTGTATAAGCCTATTTGAATAATATAGTGCGGCTATACCTCCGGCCCCGACTATCCAGTGCAGAGACGATAGGATTGTATCTATAAGGACATTTAATTGATAGACGGCAGACCCCAATATCCTCGGCAAGAGGAGCTTTACTACCCTGCCCGCTGCAGGATGGTACAGCACAGGGGGAAACTTGAGCCTCATGCCTTTTTTGTAAAGGACTGGTATCTGCATAATCAGCTGTAAGACGCCGCCTACAAGAACTGCAAAAGCGAGGTTCTCTACGCCTACATCGCGTTTAAATATAACTATGGCGGCTATTATGGAGAGATTTAAAAGTGCGGGAGAAAATGCAGGCACTGTAAAATGCTTGAGCGAATTCAGTATCGCCATAGCATATGCGGCAAGGCCTATGAGTAATATATAAGGAAATATGGTCCTGGTAAGGTTTACAGCCAATTCAAACTGCGCAGGTTCTGTAACAAAGCCGGGCGCTATTACACGCACTATAAACGGTGCTGCGGTAATACCTATAGCCACTATGACTATAAGCGTGACCAGCATCAGGCTGAGCAACCCATTAGCAAGCCTCCAGTATTCATCCCTATCCTTGGTGACAAGGTATTCACTCAAGACCGGGACAAATGCAGAGCTCGAGGCGCCCTCTGCTACCATATGGCGCAGGAGGTTCGGCAGCCTGAAGGCCACAAGAAATGCCTGTATGGAGAGCCCTGTGCCAAAGAAGTTTGCTATAAGTATATCTCTCACAAACCCCAGCACGCGGCTCGTTGCAGTTGCAGCGCTTATTATGCCTGTCGACTTTAATAACGATTTTGTTGACATAGCCTTATATATATGTTATATTAATCTCCCGACATTGGAGGAAGAAAACAATATGCCTATAAAAAAGTCAGCATTAAAAAGGATGAGGTCTGATAAGGTCAGGCATCAGTCTAATTTAAGCATAAAGAACGATATAAAGACAAGGGTCAAGAACTTAAAGGGTCTTATCTTGGAAAAAAAAGCGGACCAGGCTCGTTCCGCTCTGCGTGACGTCATCTCCAGATTGAATAAGGCGGCTCAAAAGAGAGTGATGCATAAGAATAAGGCTTCCCGCACAATATCTCGCCTCACAAAGGCTGTCAGCAAATCAGGCACTGCATAATCTTATAACAAGCTGTTCGAGTATAAATTCTGCCTTTGCCCTGCCTATCTTTACGCTGCGGTCGGCCTCCAGAAGAAGCTTGAGCCCTTCCTTGAATTCGTTTGTGTTTTTGCGACGCCCTTCTTTACTCCATCTATTTCTAAAGTTCCACCCTATGAGCCCCAATATCTCCGGTATGCCTTTCCTGTTGTCTGAGAGGAGTTCTTTAAGTAGTGAAAGGGCGGATTCCTTATCTTTAAATCTTATCGCTTTCACAAGATCGAATACCCTTTTATTTACACTCCGGCCTATAAGATTGAAGACATCTTCTTTCGTTATAGTCATGGCCTCTCCCTTGTAGGCAACCAATTTATCCAGTTCCCCGGAGAGCACAGTAAGGCCGCAGTCGCCCTTAAGCTCAGTAATAAGTCCTAGTGCATCTCGCGTAATGCCTTTTTTATATATACTGAGCCTCTTCTGTATCCAGAATCTTACATCTTTTGTATCAAGCTTTTTAAAGGCGGTTGTCTTGGCGTGGGTCGATATATCTTTAAGGAATCCGTCACTCAAAACGGGTTTTTTTGTATGGAATATTATACAGAGATGGTTCGATATCTTTTTTAAAGATTCTAGAAGCTCCTTCTTTCTGAACTCAGGAAAGGTTTCTACATCTCTTACGAGGATGACTCTTTTAT
>JABMRJ010000042.1 GCA_013202745.1 Candidatus Omnitrophota bacterium | reverse complement strand
CCTTTCCTCTCTTGCTATCTGTTGCCGCCTTCTTATGCTTTATACTAGCCCATTTTGAATGACCGGACATCTAATCCTCCTAACGACTTTATTTAGCTGCTTCCTCTTTGGCCTTCTTGGCTTTATCTATGATAATCTGTGAAATATTGGAGGGGACTATTTCGTCGTGCGAAAACTGCATGGTATACGTGCCCCTGCCTGCGGTCAATGATTTAAGCTCATTGACATATTTATACATCTCTTCCAGTGGTATCTGAGCCTTGATCGTCTGCACGCCTTCGCCGGGTTCCATACCCAGGACTCTTCCGCGTCGGGAATTCAGGCTTCCGGTGATATCTCCCATGTACTCATCGGGGATAGAGATATCTACATGCATTATAGGCTCCAGTATTACCGGTTTTGCCTTAAGTACGGCATCCTTAAACCCATGGCGCGACGCTATCTGGAATGCTATATCCTTGGAATCAACCGGGTGGGTCTTTCCATCGTAGACTATCGCCCTTATGTCAACCATAGTGAACCCGGCCAATACGCCGTACTCCATTTCGACCCTTATGCCTTTTTCACAGCTTGCCACAAATTGCGTTGGTATCGCCCCGCCGACAACATCATCCACAAACTCAAAGCCTGTGCCGCGCGGAAGGGGTTCTATGCGAAGCCACACCTCTGCAAACTGCCCTGCGCCTCCTGACTGTTTCTTATGGCGATAATGAGCATCACCCTTTCCGCTTATGGTCTCTTTGTAAGCGACCTTGGGGGTACCCATATCCACGCTCACACCATACCTATGCTGCATACGCTTGAGCATAACATTTATATGGAATTCCCCCATGCCTGATGCGATGAGCTCTTTTGTCTGCGCATCACGTATGCATTTAAAGGTCTTATCCTCTGCGGTAATCTTATGGAGTGCTGTCATTATCTTATCTTCATCAGATCTGGATTTAGGCTTGATAGAAAAAGAGATGGCAGGATCTGAAAAATTTATATCATCAAGTTTTATAGGGGTCTTTTCGTCACCCAGGGTGTCATTTGTCTCTGTATCTTTAAGCTTTACTACTGATATTATATCTCCTGCATAAGCTATATCCTGCGGCTTCTGCTCTCTACCCTGCAGGGTACCGAGAGGACTCAATTTTTCTTTTGCCTGTTTAGTAACATTATATACTGTTGCATTGCTCTTGAGCGCCCCCCGGAAGACCCTAACGACATTTATCTGGCCTACATAGGGGTCTGAGATCGTCTTGAATACCTGAGCCACAAGCGGCCCGGCCTCTTTTGGTTCTACCTTTATGGGTTCACCGTTTGAGACATTTATGGCTTCAGTAGCACCTTTATCTGCGGGTGAAGGCAGAAAACTTACCATGGCATCGAGGAATTCCTTTATGCCTATATTCTTCGTAGCAGAGCCTGAAAAAAGTGGCACAATCTTGCCGGATGCTATACCCTTCCTAAAGGCGTTGAGCGCCTCATCCTTGGAGAGCTCTCCCTTATCAAGATACTTCTCAAGAAGCGCATCATCGGATTCAGCTATGGTCTCTATGAGATCATCACTCATCTTAGAGGCGGCCGACTTGTCATCTCCGGAGAGTTTATCCATACCCTCTTTTGTTAAGAGGTTTACCACACCGCTTAGAGATGATGCCTTACCTACAGGATAACCTGCTACCGCCACGCCTTCCCTGATCTTCGCCTTTATAGATTCAACGGATTTATTGAAGTCGGCATCTTCCTTGTCCATCCTGTTTATGAATACCATGCAGGGCAGGCCCTCTTTGTGTATAAGCTTTATCATAGATTCGGTTCCTACCTGTACGCCTGCTGATGCATTTACAACGAGTATGCATGAGTCTACAGCCCTTATCCCTCCCTGGATCTGGCCCAAGAAATCAGAGAAGCCCGGCGTATCTATTATATTGATCTTCGTATCTTTGTGCACAACGTGCATGACTGATGAATTAATGCTTGCCTGCCTCTCCTTTTCATCCTCGTTATAATCTGAGACTGTATTTTTCCCTTGCACACTGCCCGGGTTTGCTATGGCCCCGCCTACATGTAGAAGCATTTCGGAGAGCATCGTCTTTCCTGAATGAGAGTGACCCAAAAAGATAGTATTCCTTATATTTGCTGTCTTAAACTCAGCCAAAGCTACACCTCCATCTTTTATGAGTTGATTTGCTTATAACGGGTATAATTACGTAGTTATTAATATATATTAAAAAAGGGGTTTTGTCAATCTCGAAAATAGGCTTACTGCGTATGGCGGGATATCACTTCTTATCCAGGATATTCCTAATCTGCCTCAATAATTTAATAACTTCGAGCGGCTTCTCTATATATTCCACAGCACCGAGCTGGAGCCCTAGCTCCCTGTCCCACTGCTGATCCTTTGCAGAGAGCACAAGTATGGGGATATCCTTTATATCAGGATCTGCCTTTGCCTTCTTGAGGAGATCCCTGCCATCCAGTTTCGGCATCATGATGTCCGTAATCACGAGGTCCGGCTTCGCCTCTTTCATCTTATTAAACCCTTCTTCCCCGTCGTACGCGTTTACAACCGCGAAGCCCTCTTTCTTTAAGACCCTCGTAACGAGCTTGGCCATATCCTTATCATCTTCTATTAACAATATACACTGCTTCATCTCTGTCACTCTCATTGCCTCCTCTACATAACAATTATAATGATAAATTGGTAATTGGCAAGAAATGCAAATAAAAAAGGGCCTGTTATATCTAACAGGCCCTTTTAAAATAAACCGAGCAACTACCTACTCTCCCACACAGTTGCCCGTGTAGTACCATCGGCCTTGAGGAGCTTAACTACCGTATTCGGAATGGGAACGGGTGTTTCCCCCTCAGCAAGGTTACTCGGAAACTATTAAAAATAATAACAACTGTGGTAATGAAGGAATTATAATTTCAAAAATGGTCAAGCCTCTTCGACAGATTAGTATTCCTCAGCTTAAACCCTTACGGGCCTTACACCTGGAACCTATCAACCTTGTAGTCTTCAAGGTGTCTTCGTCCTGTATTGCTACAGGAGGGATATCCATTCTTGAGGGGGGCTTGGCGCTTATATGCTTTCAGCGCTTATCCTTTCCAAACATAGCTACCCAGCTTGTGCCACTGGCGTGACAACTGGAACACCAGAGGTTCGTCTGTCTTGGTCCTCTCGTACTGAAGACAGGTCCTCTCAGATATCCTGCGCCCGCAATAGATAGGGACCGAACTGTCTTACGCATGTTTATCCGTTATTACTAACGGCATGGACTATATCTTCACCCTCTTGCTAGCTACAAGTAGGGGCTGACGTCTTATAGTTTATATACAAAACTATCTCGGCCTAAGCCTCAGTCTCTACAGGGATCAAATTGGTTTTTTCCAGATATAACCTAACGGTTTCGCTCGTATTGGTCCTCTTCTTTGAGTAATTGAACCTGGCTGTAGTATCAACCATTTTACTTATATGGACCAATTTCTTAGGGGTCATCCTTTTCGGATGCTTCCTAATAAGCTTTATAACCTGTTCGGCTAATTCTTTCTTCAAACGAAGATGTGGCAGGAGAATCGTTAAGATACTTTCAACTTCTTTCAAGCCGACTATAGTATATTCCACCATTTCATCATTCCGATGGCGGATATATCCTAAATTTAATCGACTTTTCAGCCATTGTAGTATTCTTTGATTTCGTGATTTTTGGTAAAAGACGACGCTAGTCCTAATCTGATAACCATAGATGTAATCCTTGCGACGGACTAGCTGCGCCATTACACAGCCATCACCATCTAGAAATCCTGCTATATAAGCTAATTCTTCGTTCGACACCAATCTGATCTTCCCTCGGTATTGCCCTCTGAACGTTCGTAATTCAGGTAGGGTTTCACCGATATAAGTCAGATTTATTATACCACATTTCTGTGGTAGAACGCAATGTAATTTACGTTCTGAACCCAGCTCGCGTACCCCTTTAACCGGCGAACAGCCGGACCCTT
>JABMRJ010000041.1 GCA_013202745.1 Candidatus Omnitrophota bacterium | reverse complement strand
GCCTCTATTAAACTGGAATGCAAACGGCAGGTATACATTGCCGCTTCTCTGTATCGCCTCCCTGAGAATAGCATCCTGCGAAGCGCCTGACTCTTCATCAAAGATTATATCGAATATCACAAGCCGCGCGCCATGTATTTTAAGTATACTGAGGAGTGTAGCGTGCCACTCCCTCGGCCACGGCCATCTGCCTATAGCCGCTATGCTGTCGTCTGCCATCTCTATGAGGACTATATTTTCATCGACGGGCCGCGCCGGCCTTAACCTGAATCTCTGGTCGAGGGTAACGAGCTCGAATTTTTCGAATGTGTTATACAGGAAGGCAAATAATATGATGGTGCCGGCAACAAAACCTATAAATATCTTGGCAAAAAAATAACGGGCAAATATAAAGCCCGTCACTTTCCTAAAAAGCCTCTTTGTATTCTTACCTGATAATACCGCCATCAGCTATAGGACTTTCTTTCTTGATTACCTTTACCTCAAATCCGGTGCCCCTTACCGCAGTCATGGATGTCGGCGTAAGGACCTCGAATTTCGACTTACCCTTTAATGGGTCTGTCTTTATTATAATATGTCCTATGGCTAAATCAAGAAGAATTTCACTATCGCCCGTTACCTTGTCTAGATTCAATGTCATGAGGCTCATATCGGCGTCTTCCAATATTCTCACCTTGGACCGCTGGCCGTTTCTCAGGAAGATGATATCAGCGCTTGATTCTATACCGGTCATTATCTGATCTTCTATGCCGAGTTCCATGCCGTGCCTGGCATCAATCCACTCTTTTTCTCCTGCCCTGCGTATAGAGACATTGCCCATGACCTTGACGATACGGCCTTTGAAGGTAGAGAACTCCTCTTGGGCGTCAGACCTGCCTGTGAAGTCGCAGACAAATAACGCCACTGCGGCCACCACCGCCACGATCACCAGTCTCTTTGTAAATCCTACGGTCCTCATCGTAATACCCTCTCTTATGTTAAACACTGAGACGCACCTGTTCCAGCATCTCGTGTATCTGCCTCATCGTGTTGAAATTGAATGCCTGGATCGGCTTCATGCTCAAGAGCCTGAGTATACTAACATATGCCTCTTCCTGCTGGCTCAATGGCAGACCTTCTACATACTGATAAAGTTTTGCGATCAGCTCGGCAGATATTGCTCTCTGATCTATCCTCGCTAACCTGGCAAGGACATGCTGCAATTCAAAGGCATTCTCTCCCCTACCTACAGCAATACCATTTCTTATACTTTCATTATCTGTCTCATCCTGGAGCATAATCCTCGTTCCGGCCAAGAATGCCAGGTTCCAGGCGTAGAAATTCAACTGCTGGCCTTCTGCGTCAAGGATCCTGCTGCCGGCAAATAGTACAGGGTTATTGGCTGCTAAATTACTTGATTCATGGCTTATTGTAGCTCTTCTTGCAGCCGACCTGCGATCGTCATCAATAGAGTCATCATCAGAATATAGCCACATAAAGGGAAGATTTGCCTGGACCTGCGGGAGACTATAATATATCTCTTTTAGTTTTGCAACCTTTGCCTCATTCTCCTTAGTGCCTACTATATCAAAATATACCCTTGAACCTTCCACTATCCTCCAGTCATACATAGGCCCGACAATAAAACTTGCCACATACTCTCTCAACGCCTCTTCATTATCCTCTATATGTTCCAGCTCTTGGGCTATCGCATCTACATCTATCTCATTTACAAAATCGACGCCTGCCGCTTTAACCGAGGCCATAATTGCCGGACGCTGTTTATAAATCAGGTCGGCTTCGGCCTGGAGAGAGCTCCTTACGTCTTCTGTAATGACTCTTTCGCCCATAAAACGTATTCCTTCTCGTGTCTTTGCCAATGGTACACCTACTTCCATCTGCCCATAACTGGTTATAAGTGCTTCTCCTGGACCTATAAGTTCGCCCTCTGTCTCACCAAGTAATGTTACCTCTACAGGACCTTCTGCCCTACATACAGTAGTAGTTTCATCACCCACATCTTCATGCTTACCTGCTCTATCATCATAATTTGCTGGAGTCGGTTCCTGGGCTTGCCTCTCTGTTTCCCGGGCATCGCTCGCCATCTGCGCAGCTTCGGAAGGCGGTCTATTTTGATCAAGAGCTCTCTGTATAGCTTGTAAAAATTCTGGCAGCTTGAGCAATCCCGCGTCTGCAAGACCCATGGCCCTCGGAGATAGATATGCCGCCCCCTGGGCCGTAATAATCGCCAGCGCGCCGCGTGTGGCAAATAGATATCGGTCCTGTTCGGGTGTAACGACATGCATATTTTCTCTATCACTCTCTGCGCTTCTGGTGCCAGACGGCCCTCTAATCTGAGTAATCAATCTCTGCTGAAATCCTTGTAGTTCCGTCCTTGACCATGCGCCTATGGCAGCGGCGGCCTCCTTGAGCCATCCATACGCTTCCTTTAATATATTATAATACCTCTTATAATCCATCTCTTCTTCTATGCGCGGCGATATGACAACGTATGAATAGCCCTTCTCTTTTAAACGACGCGTAACTCCGGGTGTATGGAATCCGCCGGTCGTGAGTATCGCGTTCTTTACCCCCCTATCACTGAGCTGTTTCCCTATATTATTTACGAATGCCTCATCCCTTTCATGAGCAACTTTATAGAAGTTTTCTAACGTCTCAAGGTTATCCTCTATTATCGCCGCATCATCGGGAATACGCTGGGTTAGATTAAAGTATTCGGAATTGAGCCTTAAGAATTCAAGCCAGTTACGCATATCGAACCCTGATTTAGTATCGGCATAATAATCAAATTCATCAGGCGTGAGCTTGAAATCTACTAATCCCCTAAGTATTATCAGGTTCTTTGAAATCTTAAAGAGCGTCTTCTGGCTCTGTTGTGTAAAGAGTTTCTCAGACAGGAGGTTTTCGAGGTTATTCATCTCTGCAAAGAGCCTTGATGCATCGAGGCCATGGTAGATCTCTATATACTCTGTGTAGAGACCGAAGTTTGCATGCTGCATCATATTGATATCATGCTTATGGCACAACGCTTTCAGGAACTGGTAGAATTCATTCTGCGAGATCCTGTTTGCCTTAAACTTCATCGACATACCAAGGAGAAGCTTCATCTCATCATCAAGCAGCCTCTTGTCCAATTCATCTATCAGGGCCTCACGTTCTATATCCGCCCTATCAAAATCTATCTTTCGCTCAAGCTTGATCGTCTCCTGCAGTATATTCAAGTTTTTGAACTTATTATGGTCTACACTATACTTACCTGCCATCTCTATCAAGTATTGAGAATACTCTGCTATGCCTATCTTTTCATCCCTGTACCACTCCATCTTGTCATCGAATGCGCGCTGTTGCTGAGTATACATATGGCGTTTAAGGTTGCCGGCTATACTCTTTAAAAGATCTACAAACTTCAAGCCCTCAGGCCTTATCGCCTCGGCCTTGAGGAAACTATCCATATCCTTCATATAGAGCTCTTTGTCTTCGATACCCTGCAGTATGAGATCGAGGTCTGTCGTAAGGTCGAGATATTCCCAGCCTGTAATGACGCCTTTCTTCAAATTATTATGCGCGACCTTCTTCCTGGCATCCGCCTTTGTCCACGGCCTCAGGTATGCAAAACCCCTGTCGGTCTCTTTTGCTTCGCACATGATTAGATTGATGCCGTGTTTACGCGCAAGCTGTTCGATTATATATGCTATATTGGTATGCGCTTCGAAATGGGTATGGAGGTCCTGGATATAGACTATAAATCCTTTTGGCTCCCCGTCAGGCTGGAACCTCTCTTTTATCGTGCCGAAGAATGGTGAGATCGTTATGTCGCTCGGACCCAATAGAGAAAGATGGCCTGGACCGACAGATTCACCTTTACCAATTGGGGATGGCATGGTTTCTGTTTTCTTGGCCCAGGCCAAATCGTTAGGAATTATTGCTGTAAATAAAAACGCCGATATCATAAATAATATCGGCAATCTCTTTAAAATATATAAAGCGGGTCTCATCGACCCCTTTAATCTTGCGCTATTTTTATTCCTAGATCCCCAATTTCGCATTATAACCATCCTTTTATGGTATAATACTTCTTATCTAGAACTCACTTCTTAACAACTTATTAAATCTTATAAGATTTATGTGAAAAAAAATAGCCATCCCCTACGCATACTTCGACGTATTATTACGTCTCTTTAAGTATACCTTAATATTATAGGCTTGTCAAGCTAAAAAACCAGCTATTTTAACTATTAACAGCAATTGCAACCATTGTTATTATAAAAGGTTATGTGATATAGAGAATATAAGTCATATAATGAATTAAGATTAGCTACTTCTTTATGAGGAAATCGCCTATTGCCATATATTCAAGACCGCAGTTGTAGAACATATGTATGGCATCTTCCGGGCTGCATACGATAGGCTCTCCGCGCCTGTTAAGGGAGGTATTTATGACTATAGGTACGCCGGTCTTCTTATGGAACGTGTCTATGAGGTTATAAAATAGCGGGTTTGTATCTTTATCGACAATCTGGGGCCTTGCGGACTTATCTACATGCACTACTTCCGGGACCTTTAGTATCCATTCATCCCTTACCTCAAAAGAGAATGTCATATATGGCGATGGATGCTTTATGGTAAATATCTTGTCAGCGTATTCGGGGAGTATCGACGGGCAGAATGGCCTCCATTTCTCCCTGAACTTTATCCTTGCATTTATCTCATCGGCTGTACCTTTTACAGCAGGGTTGCCCAATATGGAACGGTTGCCGAGAGCCCTCGGGCCGAATTCCATAGCGCCCTGGAACCATGCCACGATATTCCCTTCTGCAAGGAGGGTAGCTGCCCTGTCGGCGATATCAGTGCATTCTTCATGTTTTATCCTGAACCTATCGAGCACCTTTTTGATCTCCGGATTAGAATATGAGGGGCCGTAATAAGCATGCTTCATCGGCTCTATATTCTCACCCGCCAAATAAGCGGCATAGGTAGCCGCGCCCAAAGATGTGCCGGAATCGTGCGCTGCCGGCTGAACAAAGAGCTCGTTTACGAGCGGGTCTTCTATGATACGTTTATTCAACTTTACATTCAGCGCGCATCCCCCGGCAAAACACAATTTGCCGCCGTTATTCTTTAGGGTATCGCCGAGATACTTCTCCATTAATGTAATAGTAACGTCTTCGAGGGTCTTTTGTGTCTTTGCTGCGATATCTATATATGGTTTGGCAAGACCGTCTCCGGACCTGGGCGGCCCCCAATCCGCGACCATCTGTTTTGAGAACATCTTATTTGGTAAATACCTTTTTGACTTTCTCGCGCAGACATAGAGGTCATCGATTCTATATGTGCTTTGATCGTATTTTATTATCTTAGAGAAGTCTACTTTTGACGGATCCCCGTATGGCGCCATGCCCATCACCTTGTATTCACCGTCATTTATCTCAAAACCGAGATACTCTGTCATGGTAGAATAGAATAGCCCCAGTGAATCCGGATATATTATCTCTTTTATCTTACGTATCTTACCGCCGATACCTTCTGCAAATAGCGTAGATGTAAACTCCCCGGCACCATCTACTGAAAGAATAGCCGCGTCTTTAAATCCGGAAAGGTGGTATGCGCTTGAGGCGTGGGCGATATGGTGCTCTACAAACTCCCTCTTTACTCCGGCGCGGTCTATCCCGGCAGCTGCGAGCGTCCTGTCTAATTTATCGAGCTTGCCTTTTTTTCTTGAAGAGGCGCGTGAGATCGTCTTATAGGCATGGGCCGGCCTCGTCTTCCAGGTCCGTTTGAAAAAGTCCCATTTCTTCTCTTGGTAGGCCTTATATGACCATGGGTAGGCTACTATATCTATGTCATTCGGTGTAATACCGGCCTTATCCAGGCAGTATTTAATAGCATTGACAGGGAGCTTCTCCATGGCATGCTTCTCTCTGATGAGCCTCTCTTCATCGCACAATGCCGCTATCTTACCATCTATAAGAAGGGCTGCGGATGGGTCGTGTGAAAATGGTGTGGCAATTCCGAGTATTATCATACTAATCTCCCGTAAGCTGTTATTATAGCATAAATAAGAGGCATTTTCAAATTTTATCTAATGCATGCCCTAAATCTGATCTTAACTCCGTTCCCTGTTTAAATTTATGTTAAAAATGTAAATAGGTTGTTATTTAAGTTGAATAACAAACTTTGCAATGTTAGAGTCACTTAACTATGAAGGTTGATAGAGATTATCTTAGAAAGCTTGTGGAAAGGTGCATATACGGAGAAGTATCTGCCTGGGATGAGCTTATAAGATTTATAGCCCCTTATCTTACCTCCTCCATTAGGAATAGATTTACAAGATCTGGATTTAAATATCAGAAGAGTGATATAGACAACCTGATGCAGGATATACTCCTCTCTATCTGGGAAAAGGATAAACTCCATACCATAAAGGATAAAGAGAAGATAATACCGTGGATATATGCGCTTTCGAGCCATGCGGTATCGAATTATTTAAGGCGCACATGGTCTGCGGGTCAGCTAAATATAGACTTTCCGACGGATCTCTTAGAGAGCACATATCCCACACCTTCCGAAGAGTTAAATAATAAATGTATAGGCGCAGATATTGATAAGGCATTATCCTCATTGAATTATCAGGAACGGCTTATAATTAAATTATCCTTATCGTGTAACAAAAAATTTAAAGACATATCAAAGATTCTCAATATACCCATTGGGACTGTGCTTGTCTATGCCGGCAGGGCCAGGATGAAATTGAGGGCAGAATTGAAAAAATATAAAAAAATATGTAATAAAATCGTCACTTTATGTGTCTACTATAGTGGAGGAACATTTATGAAGAGCCTAAAAGAGCTCTTACTGTTGGATTATAGAAGAACCGCTCTATCCGGCAAAGAAGATTGTCTCGGCTTTGAAGAGATATATGGATATCTGGCAAAAAAGGTGCCTTACAAGGATAAGAAAAAGATAGAGGCTCACATTGCGCAGTGTTACAACTGTCTGGACCTCTTAAGTTCTACTTATGAAGGTATAACCTTTTACAAAGAAAGGGGTTGCAGCATGAAAAAAGAGACGATGTTTCTGGTAGGGGCGATCGTAGCCTTTATATTATCCTTTATACTTAGCAGGTTCTTCCTACAATTCCTGGCCGCCTTCATCATCCTCGGCGTGAAATGGATAGTAGACTCAAAGACAAATAGGATGCTCATCATGGTATATGATGCGTGGAAGAGGGGTGGCAATAGAGAGGTAGGAAAGATCTTAGAAGATATAGAGAGGAGGTGACATTATATGACACAAGAGACGAAGATTGAAGTAGTGAGGATCTATCGATTCCAGAACGGCGGCTCTGTAAAGGCCTTTGCTGACATACAATTCGATGAAGATTATATAGTAAAAGGCTTTAAGCTCGTAGAGGGAAAGGAAGGCCTCTTCGTATCGATGCCGAGCGAACCCGGAAAGAACGGCAAATGGTATAACACCTTTGTCCCGCTCTCAGATGAGGTAAAGGGGCGCATAGCAAGCACCGTACTCAACGCCTACGAGGAGTAACCCATGAGCCTGTATAGGCTTAAATTGGGCAAACTCGCTGAAGAGATGGCTATCCGTTTCTTAAAAAAGTTGGGTTACAAGATCATCGTCAGAAACTACAGGTGTTTATTCGGCGAAATAGATGTAATAGCTAAAGAGGGTGAGAGCATAGTCTTCATAGAGATAAAGTCGCGATCCTCTCCCCTCTTTGGCCCGCCGCATCTTAGGGTCACCAGGAATAAGAGAAGGAATATTGTAAAAACCGCCTGCTTTTATTTAAAAATAAATTCTCTTTTAGATGCAAACTGTAGGATAGACGTAGTATCTGTAAGTTTAGACAAACTAAAAGATCCTATAGAACTTATAAGAGATGCTTTTCATGTCGATATGTGGAGGTATTGATGCTTGCCAAAGTGTCTTCTTGCTGCACAAACGGCATAGATGCATACCTGGTGGATGTAGAAATAGATATTGCAGCAGGCCTGCCGGCTTTCTCTATAGTAGGTCTCCCCGATACAGCTATAAGAGAAAGCAGGGACAGAATAAAGGCTGCTATTAAGAATTCCGGGTTCAATTTCCCTTCGAGAAGAGTGACCGTAAACCTCGCTCCTGCAAATTTAAAAAAAGAAGGTCCGGGTTTTGAGCTACCTATAGCAATAGGTATCATGGTAACGAATAATATATTAAGCCAGGAGGAGGTAAAAGATTATCTCTTTTGCGGTGAATTATCGCTCGATGGCAGGATAAAGCATGTTAAAGGGATACTTCCTATAGTAATGAAGATGCAGGATTTTCATAAAGATAAAATAATACTCCCAAATGCCAATGCAAATGAGGCATCTGTAGCAAAAGATATTAAGGCATATCCGGTAAAGGACCTTTACGAAGTAGTCGATTTTTTAAAAGGCGCTATAGAGATAAAGCCCCAGAAATCGAATACGCGGATATTATTAAGAAGAAATTCACAATATAGAGTAGATTTCAACGACGTAAAGGGACAGTACCACGTAAAGAGGGGCCTTGAGATAGCCGCTGCGGGATCACACAATCTCCTCCTCATAGGTCCGCCCGGATCCGGGAAGTCTATGCTCGCAAAGCGATTACCCACTATCATCTCAGATATGACGCTCGACGAAGCCCTCCAGACCTCTAAGATCCATAGCGTCTGCGGACTTTTATCGCCCAAAAGGGGTATTAAGGCGACGCGCCCTTTCAGGTCACCACATCACACTATATCATATTCTGCGCTAGTAGGTGGAGGTACCTACCCAAGGCCCGGAGAGATAAGCCTGGCCCATAACGGTGTCTTATTTTTGGATGAACTTCCGGAATTCAACAGAAATGTTCTCGAGGCATTAAGGCAGCCTGTTGAGGACGGCAATATCATAGTAACACGCGTAGAAGGTAGAGTAGCCTATCCTGCGAGATTTATGCTGGCCTGCGCCATGAATCCGTGTCCGTGCGGGTTCTTCACAGATCCTAAGAACGAATGCCACTGTACACCCTACCAGATCCAGAAATACCTAAGTAAGATCTCAGGGCCGCTTCTCGATAGGATAGATATACATCTGGAAGTACCCCGCTTGACTTACGAACAGTTATCCAGTAAGAGAGACGGTGAACCGTCTCTCCCTATACGCAAGAGGGTAAACAGGGCAAGATCCCTGCAGGGGCAGAGGTACAAAAAAGACGGGATAAACTTTAATGCGTATCTTGAGCCAAAGATGCTCGATAGATACTGTACATTAGATAAAGAAGGTGAGGAGTTATTGAAGATGGCCATCCTCGAGATAGGCCTCTCTGCAAGGGCATATGATAAGATCCTGAAACTCGCAAGGACTATAGCTGACTTGGATGAAAAGGAGAATATAGAGGCTAAGCATATCTCAGAGGCGATAGGTTACCGATCCCTCGACCGCAATCTCTGGGCTTAATAGATTGGAGGTCACAAATTGTGACCTCCAACCAAAGAGGTAAGTCAGAATGAAAGAATCAGCCTGTCAAAATATAGTAGAACAAAATATATTTTTAATTCGCGGTCACAAGGTAATGTTAAGCGCTCATCTCGCTGAACTCTATGGTGTCGAGGTAAAAAGACTGATTCAGTCGGTGAAGCGCAATCAAGAAAGGTCTCCTGGTGATTTTATGTTACAGCTTACTGATAAAGAGGTTGCAAACTTGAAGTCACAATTTGTGACTTCAAGTTGGGGCGGTGCCCGCCGCTCAAACCCCTACGCCTTCACTGAACAGGGCGTAGCTATGCTTTCCAGCGTCTTAAGAAGCAAACGAGCGATACAGGTGAATATTGCCATTATG
>JABMRJ010000040.1 GCA_013202745.1 Candidatus Omnitrophota bacterium | reverse complement strand
GCTGTTGCAAAAGATACTAACATTATTGCTATTACAATTGCGATCAATCTTTTATACATAATTACCCCCTTTCATATATCTAATAGGTATTATATCACCTACATTATACTACAATGTGTTTCGTCCTCAAGTAAAATATTCTCACCCATTTTAATTGACATAGCCCGCATCTTACGCTAATCTAGCTTCATGAAGAAGCACTGCATTATCCCATTCTTTATACCTCATAAAGGCTGTCCGTTTGCATGTATCTTCTGCAGGCAGGACAAAATAACTGGTAGACACGCCGTCTCTCCTTTTGATATTGCGCCTACTATCAAAAGGTATCTCAAGACCATACCGCGCAAGAGCTGCATAGAGGTTGCCTTTTTCGGCGGCTCCTTTACAGGTCTTGATAAAGATATGCAGCGTGACTATCTAGAAAAGGTTCAGCCGTTTTTAAGAAACGGGCGGATAAAAGGGATACGCCTATCTACACGGCCTGATTTTATAGATCAGCATATACTAAACATGCTTAAAAAATACGGTGTAAGGCGTATAGAACTCGGAATCCAATCTGCGTCGGACAAGGTTTTAGAGACGATAAAAAGAGGCCACTCGTTAAATGATATCCGGAGAGCATCGAAACTAATCCTTAAAAACCGCATAGCCCTGGGACACCAGATGATGGTTGGTCTCCCTAAAAGCACGTTTAAAGATGAATTGAAGACTGCTAAAGAGTCTGTAAGGATGAGGGTATCTGAGGTCCGCATATACCCCCTTGTTGTAATCAAAGATACCGAACTTGCGCGTATGTGGAGAAAAAAGAGATATAGACCGCTTAGTGAAGAAGAGGCCATCAGGCGATGCGCGAAACTGATATCCATTTTTGAAAAGGCCAATGTAAGGGTAATACGCTGCGGCCTCCACCCTTCTGAAGGGCTTTTATCAGGCAAGGAGATGCTGGCCGGGCCATTCCATCAGGCATTCAGGCAAAAAGTAGAGACTTATATATACACGCGGATATTTATGGATTTTTTCAGTAAAAGTGAGAATCTATTGCCTGTAAGGAGTATCGACTATAATCCTGCTGATGCCGCGTATATTATAGGCTATAAAAGAAAAAATGCCTCTTACGTAGAAAATGCCATAAGGCAATCTAATATATTTAGAGAATCTAAAAAAATAAGGGTAAAGACGATAAAGATCTCTTTCAAAGATAATAAAAGAGTCCTTTTAAAAAGAATTTAAGGCTATATGCTCCTTATTCACAGTTGCGAGATACCAAAAAAATATACGGATAAACTTAAAGAGGTCTTGCCTGATCTAATATCTCTATCTCTTCCAAAAAACAGCGATCTTTATCCCTCCATAGCTTCACATCCCGACATATTCTTTTTCCGGATAAACACCGATACGCTTATACACTCTCCTTCTGTTCCCGGCAAAATCCTAGATGATATACGCTCACATAATATCCGTCTTAAGGAATCGCAAAAAACTCCAAGCGGCAATTATCCGGATACAGCAAGTCTTAATTGCGTGCGGGCTGGCAGATACATCTTACATAATACAAAATTAACGGATGATATAATAAAGAGAGAAGCTGATAATCTAGGACTGACACTTATACACTGCGGTCAGGGTTATTCAAGGTGCTCTGTTGTCCCGGTAAATGATAAGGCTATCATAACCTCTGACCCGGGTATAACCAAGGCAGCAAAGAAAGAAGGTATCGATACCCTTCTTGTGGGCCCCGGAGATATTGATCTGCCTGGAGAAAGATACGGATTTATAGGAGGGGCATCGGGAATCCTTCCCGATGGTACCATATTATTTCTGGGAGACATAAAACTGCACCCGGATTACAAAAAGATGGCTGAGTTCCTAAAAAAACACCAGGCAGGCTATATAGGCCTGCCTGGATTGCCTTTATATGATGCCGGTAGCTTAATATTCTTCGTCGAGGCTCGGTGACAAGACGGTATCGTCTTCTGTATCGCCTAAATCCTCAGAATCATCATCCTCCTCATCATCCCAAACGCCCATATAATCTTCGTCCTCTGTAAGCACAGGGCTCTCCTGCGGTTCCTGCTCCTGTTCAAATATAGGATACTCTGGAGCCATGTCTGCAGTAGAAACATCGTCCAGGCTTGGCGAGTAGGCCGTGTCGTCGCCCTCATCTTCGAGATAGACCTGTCCGTAGGCCGGAAGGGCCAAAAGACAGAATACAGCCATAACTATCAAGATAAGCCATTTCCCCTTCATTAAACACCTCCGTTTTATACCACGTTCACCTTACAACAAACAATAAAACAACTTTTTTAGCCTTTAAGCGCCTCTTTTATGTAACTCATCAGATTTTCGATACTGACCGGTTTGGCCAAAGAAGGGAATGTCTTACCTTCGACAATCCCCTGCAGGGAATCGACTTCATCCTCTTCGGATATAAGGCCCGTCAGGAATATGATCTTGGTATCTTTGAGTTTGTCATCAGACATGATCTTGCGGGCTACTTCTCCGCCGTCTGTCTTCGGCATAGAGATATCCAATATGATCAGGTTAGGCCTGAAGTTTAATGCAAGATCATAGGCCTTGCTCCCATCGGTCTCCATCCGGACTTCATAATCACTGACCGTCTCAAGCTTAGTCTTTACAAGATATGCAAAATCCTCTTCATCATCTACTATCATGATCTTTTTCTTAGCCAACTTAATCACCTCCTCGTGATTATCTATTAATGATCTCAAGCATCTTACTGTGTATCTTTCCGTTAGACGCTATAAGAAAAGACGGTTTAAGCCCTATATCCTCACCCTTTGGGCCTGTAACCCTGCCGCCCGCTTCTTCTACTAAGAGTTTGCCGGCTGCGAAATCCCATGGATTCAGCAAAAACTCCCAAAAGCCGGAAGCGCGGCCGCACGCGATATTGCATAGATCGAGCGCGGCGGCACCGAATCTCCTTATGCCCATAACCTGTAGTTCAAGAAATCTCTTTACCGTATCCAGGGTCATGACCATCTCATCCCCCCTGTCATAATAAAACCCCGTTATGAGTATGGCCTTGCGGAGGTTTTCGGCAGATGAGACCGAGATCCGCTTTTTGTTCAAGAATGCGCCTTTGCCTTTTTCTGTGTGGAATAATTCGTTTCGCGTAACATCATATATCACACCCAGTATTACTTCGTCGCCTTTGGCAAGGGCAATAGAGACACAAAAGATTGGTACATGGTGGGCAAAATTATTTGTTCCGTCGAGAGGATCTATTATCCAGGTGTATTTTGAGCCGGTCTTTTTATAGGTATCCTCTTCTCCGAGGAAATTATGATCCGGAAAGAAGGATCTTATTTCGGAGACTATTCTTTTTTCCGTTTCGGTATCGGCAACGGTAACAAGGTCGAAAGATCTCCCTTTTGACTTGGTTTTAAGATCCTTGTCAAAGTATTTTAAGTGTATTTTGCCGGCCGCCTTTGCCGCCTTTACCGCTACATTCAGAAATTCAGACATACATCTTTTCCTACAACCTTATTATACTCTCATAGGTAAAATTATCCAGATATATATGTTATACAGGCCGGCCAGGATAAAAATGATACCTGTAATCTTTCTTGCGTATTTTTCAAAATGTATTACCCTTTTAAACCATTTATCTACTGCGGTAAAACCCAGGGCTATCGCTATAGAAAACGCCAGGACCGGCAGGGCGGTTGCAAATCCATAGAAGAAAGGCAGTGTCGTGCCGATATCGCTTTTTAATGCTAATGGTATAAGGCTACCGAAAAAGAGCGCTGCTGAAGACGGGCAGAATGAGAGGGCAAAAAGAAGCCCCAAAAGAAAAGCCCCTACTACTCCGGATTCTGCAAGATCTTGCCTCCTTTTTTCTGATAACGATCCTGTTGAAAAACCCATTCTTAATGTACCGAGCAGAAATAATCCGGCTATGACCAATACGGGTCCAAGAGCCTTATTCATATATTTTTGCAGGAAGTTCGCCAGTGCCGGCACACTAAAGAAAGATCGGATTATAAGATACCCCAGGATTGTGTAGGCAAACGTCCTTCCTAAAGAATAAAATAGGCCGGAGATAAAGACGGCTCTCGGGTGCGTTACACGTTTTGCCAGGAAAGAAATTGCCGCTATATTAGTAGCAAGCGGACATGGGCTTAATGATGTAAGTATTCCAAGCCAGATCGCCGAAACCAGGGCGGCTATAGCATTAATCACGTAGATTCCCCTAAAAGTTCCTCTATCTCTTCTTTTACATAATCCAGGAATTTTTCCTTATCGCCCACAAGCTGCCATATCTCGGTAAGATTCTTATATGTCACTTCATCGCCGTTTTGCACAAGAGATATAATGAGAGACTT
>JABMRJ010000039.1 GCA_013202745.1 Candidatus Omnitrophota bacterium | reverse complement strand
ATGAAGATGCCCTTCATAAAAGAGAATTTCCGGCTCCTCGATCTTCCTATGAAGTTGCAGACAATCAGCCTCTTTAAGCCTACTGAAAAGAGCTCATATACACCGGATGTGCCGAATGTTACGACTGTATCTGTATTATTTAAGTATTTGAAGTAGTCCTCGCTCTCCACTATTACAT
The DNA here is from genome assembly GCA_013202745.1 of Candidatus Omnitrophota bacterium. Classification (GTDB taxonomy): domain Bacteria; phylum Omnitrophota; class Gorgyraeia; order JABMRJ01; family JABMRJ01; genus JABMRJ01. Next base: position 5,131 of record JABMRJ010000039.1, on the reverse strand, counting down.
CCTGAAACTCGCTGCGGCTTGCCGCCATACCTTTAAGGATCTCTTCTATATCCTCCTTAAAGTGGTACCTGGCCGGTAAGGGGTGTATCTTTATAACCGGGATGAGTCCTCTTCTCAAGATGGGAGTGCAGACAATATCTATAAAAGCCTTCTGTTTATCGTACGAGGTCTTTTTGTCATTACCGCGCTCTGTTATGATCTCCCTGTATCCTCCGGGATGGAATACGAGCACATACCTTCCGCCCTTGCCGAACTCTGCCGCTTCATACATCCTGTGGATCTTTTCGACATGCGGGAATCCCCTGAACGTTATACCGTAGTCTGAGATATACTCAGGAAATCTATGTATATGAGAAAATGCATTGGCATTCATGAATACATCCGTACATATTTCAGGAAGATTTTTGCGGACAAACGGCCTGCCCATCGACAGTATAAACGGCATATGCTGGTATCCTACGGCAAAGAGCCCCTTATCCGGGTATTTAGCTTTAACCCTACTCAATATTTTCATATCCTTTGTCGTCGTTATTATGGCATCGGCATTCATAGGTATGCGGAATACGAATCTGACAGTATTCCTCACCGCGGCCCATTCGTCGCCATAACCGCTTATCTTTGCCACATAATCGAAAGAGCTCCTGTTTACAAATCTGTTCGCAGTGGGGTTTGCCCCATAAAGTTGCGGCTCATACCTTAAGAAACCTAACCTGTTTTTTGATATACAGATATCGTGGCCGCCCTTTGCCAATCTGACTATAATCGGTATGAGCGACTTTGCATACAGCGCGTGAGATAGATAGAATGATATCCGCATATCAATATTTGATCCTTTCGTACATCTCTAAGGCCTTTCTATTATCTAGATCGCTTTTGAAGATCTCTTTAAATATCGCCCTTACGGAATCCTTCTTTTTTGTCTTCTCGAAAGATAGATACGTCTTAGATGCTATGTCTCCTATGCGCGAGAGATTGGCTTCATTACCAAGGCTGAAGGTATTAAATTCCTTACCGAGGGATTTAAATATAGAGCCTATCCTTCCCATCTCTACGAATGTATCCTTGGATCTCGTTATCCTCTTCTTCGACGTCAGGACGCCAATGGAAAATCCCAGTATCTTATATCTATTCTTCTTGGGGCTTTCTATAAGTTTTTTATAGAGTGCTTCTGCATACATCCCGAATGGCCTCCCTAAGAACTGCCACTTCTCGATATCGCCTTTCGTCTTCCAGTAGTCGAGGAAGTCCGACTGGCGCGGCTTATGTATGCCGAGGGTCTTTCCAACATCCTTCCTGTGGAAACCCAGGAGTATTGCCCTCTTGTAAAAATCCCTGTCTGTAGTCCTCACATCCCTGAACTTGAATAGGTTAAATATAGACCTCTTCCAGCACCGCACACTACCGCCGGGGCCAAACCCTTCTTCGTAGAGCTGGCCGTATGCCGCGCACACTAACGGGCTGCTATACTTTGCCGCCTTATAAAGAGTCTCTATTGCGCCGTCATCGAGTATCACATCCGCATCTACCTGTATAAAATAAGGAGTCTTGGCCCTTATGTGCATCTCGTTGAATGCTTCGTGGACTGGGTAGACATCCTTTATTATCTCGACAGTGAATCTGCCGTCCTTATCTACATTCTGCCTCTCTATAGCCCTGAGACATTCACTGAGACTCTCTTCACCAGTAGTTAAGACGAATACTGTAAGGTCCTTCAATTATACGTCCTTTCCCGCTTCCTGAAGTTTATAGAGGCTATGGTATACGCCCTTCTTTTCCATAAGCTCTCTATGCGCCCCTCTCTCCTCTACCCTGCCTCCGTAGAGGACGATGATCTCATCAAAATCAACAAGGGATGACAGCCTGTGCGCGACGACTATGATAATCTTATTATCCTTTATCCGCTTTAGGTTGTCGTATATCTCCTTCTCGGTCTTATAATCCAGGGAGTTAGTCGCCTCATCGAGCAGCAGTATATCAGCGTCTTTTAAGAATACCCTCGCAAGGCCTATGCGCTGCCTCTCCCCGCCTGATACGGTAAGCCCTCTCTCGCCGAGCTGTGTATCGAGCCCCTCTTTGGATGAATATACAAAGTCCTTGATAGAGGCCATCTCAAGGGCGGAATCGATCATACTCTGGCTGACGTCCCTATTGAAGAACGTCACATTCTCTTTTATCGTATCATGGAATACAAGCGGCTCCTGATTGACATAGCCTATCTTCTCCATCAGGCTCTTCGATTCGATTCTGTTGATCTCCGTATTATTTAAGAGGATATTGCCTTTGTGGGGCCTCCTTATGCCTACCAATAGGTCGAGGAGTGTCGACTTTCCCTCGCCTGAGAATCCCACGACGGCATAGGTCTTTCCTTTTGAAAATGTCGTATCTATACTTTTCAGCACAGCATCTTTACCCTTATATGAAAAGCCGATATCCTTTACCTTAAGGTCCTCTATCCCTTCTGTCTCATTAAGCACGATATCACCCGTCCGCGTACTATCATCAGCAGGCTTAGTCAGTATACCCGCTATCTTTGATAAAGGTCCGTAAGACTGTACTATATTCAATATGGCACTCTGGAATTCAGAGAATGAAGGGACTATCCAGAGAAGAAGGACCATATAGCTCACGATAAATGAGCTGTCCTTTATAATAATACCTCTCTTTAAGAGGAATGAGAATGTAAATGAGAATATAGCGAGGCAGAGTATGAAGAATGCCTCTCTTGCGGCAACTGAGTTAAGTTTAAGCTTGATCATATTCATATCTTCTCGCTCAAAGTTGCTATGATAGTTTAAATACTCCTCCCTCTCCCGCTCTTCGAGCCCGCCGAGCTTTATAAGCTTCATGCCGTATATTATCTCGTAGAATATCTGTTGGAGGGTATTAAGGTGGAGGTTGGCATTCCAGGAAGATATCTTAAGCCTCCTCTCTATGATCTGGTGTAAAAAGAGGAATATCGCACCGAAAGCGGTTATTACAGCGGTCACAAGCGGCATCATGCTAAATAGTATTATTAAGAATACGAGCATCGTACATGAAGCCGAGAGTAGGCCCTTCGAATGCTGGATCATGGCGCTGAAACGGCTAACCTCAGAATTTACCATAAAGAGGATTTCGCCGCTCTTCGCCTCATTGAAGAAGTCTATATTGAAACTTACTATCTTGTTATAGAGATCTCTCCTTAAGTTTCTCATAAGGTTAAGCTGGAATTTCCTTGTAAGGTACGATACGATATACTTAACAACTACGCTTATAAGGCCCAATCCTATAAAGGCCCCGAAGAGTGCGAATGCTAGTTCATGCTTATCGTTAAATTGTATATGATCAGCGGGACGGTAGCCCATTATCACCATATCCTTAAACTTAGATAATCCATCTCCGAACATCGCCCTTATAAAACCCACTACAGATATAGCCTTGCCACCCTCCAGAAATGAGAATCCGAGGGCGAGGAATATCAAAACGATTATCCATTTCAGATAAGGCCTTAGATACTTACCAATGATGCGCATCTCCGCTGAAGAGAAGACATTCAATATACTTATATTGCTCTTGAATAGGTCCATCCTGACCTTATCGGCGTTTGTATTTCTTATAGAACTATCTCTCTTTAGCATATCTTATTTTATCTCCCGCTATTAAAACATCTATTCTGTTATCTTTTAAAGCGCTTATACCCTCTTCTACCGTCCTTAGCATCGGCTCACCATGAGCATTGAAACTCGTATTTATCAAAACTGGTATCCCGGTCTTTTTGTAGTAACTCTCCACTATAGAGTAATAGAACGGGTTATCCTCTTTTGATATGACCTGCGGCCTCACTGAACCGTCTACGTGTACGACACCCTTAAGCCTCTCTCTCCATTTATCCTTAACCTGATAGAGAAGCGTCATATGTTTTGATGAGATCTGCTCCCTGCTCCATCCCACAAGGACATCATCGGCATGTTCTTCCAATATTACCGGCGCAAAAGGCATATACTCAACGCGGCCCAATCTCTCATTTATAGTAAAATTCACATGGTTGTCCTGAGGGTCAGAGAGTATCGTCCTTGCGCCGAGCGCGCGCGGCCCCATCTCCATCCTGCCGTCTATCAAACCGACTATCTTTTTGTTGGCCAGCAGTTCTGCTACTTCTTTTGTATCTACGCTCTCGTTTAAGCCGGCATCAAAACCCGTATATATGCCGGGATACTCAAGTTCTCTTATCCCCGATATATATGCGCCCCATGCCGCGGCCCCGAGTGCCAGGCCTTCATCGCCCATCGGGGGTGTTACGAATACTTTATATTTTCGGTTGAGCAACCCGTTTGTAACGACATTTCCGAATGTCCCGCCCGTAAGGACCATCTGCTCACCGGGCGCGAAATTATTATTAAAGAGTTCTGTAATAGCGGTGTTCGTCTTATTCTGCAATAACGCAGCAAAGTCTGAAGCGAGCATAAAGTCTTCCTTCTCCTTAAGATTATATTCGTAGAGTATGACCTTCTCCTTCCTTCGCTTCTTGACCTCAAGGAGCGATACCCTCTTGCCATCTTTTGTTACGCAATGTCTCTTATCGCCTATCTTGGGATGGCCTTTCGTCTTTATATAATTGTAATTGCGCCCCTTCTTTAACTCGAAACACCCTGTGTAATTATTTTTTTTAGGATCAAACCTCTCTGCATTACCATGCGCGGCAAGCCCCATGAGCTTTCCTTCATATCCGCCTATGCCATTCCTGTCGAGCATTCCGAAGTTGACTACTGTCGGGAAAGACCAGTAGGTCCCGAATGCCCATCCCGGCCATGCGAGCCTGCGAAGCGGTTTCTTATGGATAATACTGTCGCGGTACCTGCCGTTTTTGTCCAGCCGGCATCCGCAGTTCGCTTCCCAATCGATAATCTTTCTGTCTACTACCTTTGCAAAAGAGAGCCATGAACCATAATCTCCTCCGCCATCGATACTCACTGCGCTGAAATCCCGCCACGCTGTAAGCGCCCATCCGCTCATTATATGGGCGAGGTGGTGGTGTATGACGATCGTCTCTTTGGCGTTTATCTTTCTTCCTATGCGCTCTGCGGTCTGTATATCGGTCATCACGCAGAGGTCTATATCCTCTTCCCTGAGGTTGAACCGCTCAAAGATGTAT
>JABMRJ010000038.1 GCA_013202745.1 Candidatus Omnitrophota bacterium | reverse complement strand
GGGATGGCGGATAGAAAAATCATAGGTTGGTGGATAGAAGAAGATGAGGAGGATGAAGAAGAGGGTGCCAAAGGATTCGATTTTGAGCTTTCGGGTGAACGTGTTCCGTATGGAACTCTTGATATGGTGGATAAGTATGATGGTGTAATGTTTATGTTTAAGGAAGATCTTGAGGATCTGGACATAAGGGTAGAAAGTGGGATTACTGCCAAAGGGGAAGAACTGGCAAATGTTCTGGCTGATGCATATAGTTTATTGAAGAGACTTATGTCTGATCTGGAAGATAGGGATATGGCAGAAAGTTTGTTTGGATCATTGCATGAGAGTGTTAAAAAACATCATAAGGGAAAGACATTGATTGTGAAGGTTGCATCTAACCTACCACAAAACTCATGTCTATATGAGGGTGGAGGTCCTAATGGAGAGAGTGTGCTTGTGCTTAATGAGGAATTTGCAGAGACTACCAAGCATAATTATCTTTTTAGAGCTTATCCGGATTTGGCTGACATATATGGGCGAACACTTGATTTTATGAGTTTAGGTGCTAGGGTTGCGCGAGCATCTCTTCTTGGTGAGATGGCTTCAGGTAGATGGGATGCGGAATTGGCAAGGATCGGTGGACGGGTGGGACGGTATTTTGCAGAATTTGGAGCCAAAAAGGGAGCGTTTGCAGGAATTAAGAAAATGGCAGGAACTTTGTCTCCTGAGGCCGCTCTTTACCCGATGTGTGAGAGGTTAAACCATGAATTCAGGCATTCCAGTAAGTTTGGTGATTATGAGTATGAGCTAAAGGATGAGATAAATTCAGTATTTGGTGATTATATGCTTCTTAAATATGTGCTTCTTGCAAGACAGAACCGTAGGCTTAAGAAGGATGTAAGTAAGTATACTAGAACAGTAAAAAGAAGATTTCACTCAGGCCAGTATTATAAATTCTTATACAGTCTTGTCTCTCTAGGAAATGATTCAGAAGTACTTAGAAGGATAAGAGAAGAGGTTAGGAAGAAGTACAGACATTTTCCGGGAACAAAAACTCATCCTACCGGTTCTACGGACGTGAGAACTTATGCTTTAGAAGAGACTTTAGCAGAACTGAAGGGTCTTACGAACCAGTTAAGAACCGGTCAGGAGGAGCAGCCTAAAGGCGGCGGTAAGATAAAAGGTGGTGTTATTCAAGGATTAAAACGCTTCATTGCTCCTTCTATGGATGAGAATGTTTACGCCCTGGGGATTGCCCCTTTAATTGAAGAGGGGTTATTCAGGGGACTTTCGCAGTTGGCGCTCTTGTTGGTTGCGCCCACCCTGGCGATTACCATGCCGCTCTGGGGGTTTGTGGCGGTGCAGGGGGTTGTGTCAATATTATTCCTCCTTGCCCATATACCAGGCAATAGGTCTCCACCGAGCAGGATAAAGAGATACCTCGCCCCAGGAATTGTAACTGTAGTAAACGCCCTTATTATTCCATTCCTATCACAAGACCCCATCTTCTATCTCCTTTACTCTGTCGCCTCCCATACAATAGTGAATCTTTTTGTCTTTGGTGTAAATAAGATCTTCAAGACTAACTTCAAATACGCCATGGTTGGGTCGCAGGATGATAAGGGCAAGGAAGATCACCAGCCGCCGAGCGGAAAGAAAATAGACTATCATAGTAAAGAATACAGAGTAGCGACGGATAAAACGTTAGCATTGATTAAAGAAGCTTGGCAAGAATTGGGTGAGTGTCGTTATGAAAATGCGCTGGCAAGATCAGAAGAGGCATTGGAGCTGGCGAGGCTTCAAGGTGTATACCTTGAATATGATGATGAGACCAGACTCGATGATATCCATAAAGTGAGTAAGACAATTTTAGAGAAGGGCTTTTTTATAGATCCTATGAGCTATACTGACCCGAGACCGCCAGAAGAGATGCCTATGTTGCGGCGGGCTGTAGCCTATCTCAATTATTCCTTGTGGAATATGATTAATCCAACAGCAGAGGATCTGGAAAAAGAAGTATTGAAATGGCACAGCATATTGGCGGAGAACTCGATTTGGGCAGGGACCTATAGGTCTGAAAGAAGAGAGAAGGCAATGCGTTCCATTTTCCATAAGTGGATGAATACTCCTAAATATACTGAGATGAGGCAGAATGATCCTGTGGCGTTCGCTGCTTGGGTCTTCAGCCTGATAACATCCTGGCATCCATATGGCGAGGGAGATCATCGAACCGCCAACCTATTGATAAATTATTTTCTGGTGACATCCGGTTACGAACCTTTTCCCCTTGCCTTGGAGGGGTCCATTGAATATGACCAGATTAAGTACTACCCGGATCAATTCAAGGAATACTTAAGGTCTAAAGTCAGGAAAGTAGATGATTATCCTGCCAGACCAAAGTCCGTCTCCAGTAGCCACCCAGTTGATCCGCAAGATGAGACAAAAGGCCGCCAGCCTCCGAAATCGCCCTCTGCCGAATCCACCGCCGAGCCGATTGAACCCTCCCGCTTTACGGAGGATGCTGAGCCATCCGCCACGCCGGCTGAAGATGGGACGGCCGCGGCTGAACCATTTCGAGAAAAAGTTAAGACTTGCATAATCAGATCAATATTTATCATCCTATGTCTATGTATTCCGCTTGTCTGGCATATCTGGCATACATGGGATCATATGAAATTTCCCGGTCGTAAAGTAGGTTCTTTCTTTAGAATATACAAGTTTAGGCTAAGGGATATAATTGAAGAGAGTAAGGGCAAGGCAATATTTATCATTCATCCAAGATATTCAGAAGGATATTTTAATCGACCAATAGCAGGTAAAGTTACACATGAAACTTATGGAGATAAAACACCGGATGACTATAGTGCTTATATAGATAAATTAGAGGAATTTCTTATGCGTCCTATACAGGATGCGATGTTTACATTTGTATCAAAGAAAAAAGAAAAGAAAATCGAGAGGTGGATTAAAGGACTGATTCCTGAAGCAAGTAGAGCAAGGGTTATATTAATTTCTACTTGGCCAGAGCATCCCCAGCCCTTATCTTCTTGGGGGATTTTAGATAATTTGGGCATTAAGCAAGTCGTTTTAATTGGAGAAGTGGCTAATGATTTAAAGTTTGACGAAAATGGAGAAATAATTGGTGTAGAGTCTGGTTGTGTAGGTGTAGCATATAACGTCCTTAATAATAGATTTAAATTCAAAATTAGAGTCCCTAAAGAGCTTGCCTTTCCAGGGATTGATAGGATTGATACTAAGAAGGCCAAGGATTCTACAAGACGGCCTAATGTAATAAGGCAGCAGTCAACCCAATTAAGGAATCTCCGGCATAGACTGGCTATACTGGAAGGTTCCCGTCGACGAAGAAACAGACAACAGATTCAGCAAATAAAGAGTCAGATTAGAGGTTTAGAACGTGCCTTAGGGCTTTCAGGAGAAGTAGTCGTGCCGCCATCCATCGAGCCGCCCGCCGTCGAGCCGCCCGCCGTCGAGCCAAGGAAGGGAAGGAAAGACACACCCCCTGATGGCGATGAGATAAAAGGTGGTGTTATTCAAGGATTAAAACGCTTCATTGCTCCCTCTATGGATGAAAATGTTTACGCCCTGGGGATTGCCCCTTCAATTGAAGAGGGTCTTTTTAGGTGGGTCCTCCCTAAGATTGTATCCGCTATCATACTTAGCATGCCTATCATGGCCGGCCTGCCTCAGGCATGCGGTTTTGCCATGGGGCTTATTGCTAGCGCCATCTTTATATTTATGCCCCTACATGAATTTGGGCGGGCCCCGCCTAAAGATATTCTGGATTATGTAAGAATTTACGGTGCCCCCGCTGTTGTTTCAGTCCTCACAATACCCGTCATGCTCATGATCCCGTATTGGTTTATCAGCATCCCCATAGTAATCGCCATCCACTCCATCATTAATGTGTTTATTATATGCACCCCGCTTGGAAAATATCTCGATCCGGCAACGGTAAGACCGGCTGATAATCCTGATTATATAAGGAGATTAATTGCGCGGATACCGGATGCCTCGCATATGCCGATGGAACACGTAATAAGACAAGAGCCTGTAAAGAGTATATTGCAGCTTAGATTAAAAGCAGTAGCCCCGCTTATAGAAGAGCTTAAAAGATTGGGAGCTTTATTGAATCCGGCTAATGGTAAACAGGACACACAGGCAGCGGTCTGCAATTCCATAAAGGCCGGACGTATAGCCTGCATACTGGGTCTAATCGGCACTAAGGATGCTGAAGAAGAGGTGCTTAAGATATTAGAGATAGCGAGGGCATGCAGGGACAGAAATCTTATAATCCAAACAATCCAGTCGCTTCAGGGTATAAATTGCAAAACCTCTCTACCGGCCATTGAAGAATTTTTAAGCCACAAAGATAATACCGTGAGAAGTGCGGCGGTGCTTGCCTCTGCGGCTATCGGGCGCAGAGAAGCGCTAAAGTATATCGTTCCCGCTCTCGAAGACCTAAATCCCAGGGTAAGGAATACGGCCG
>JABMRJ010000037.1 GCA_013202745.1 Candidatus Omnitrophota bacterium | reverse complement strand
TGATCCTCGTCGCCGTAAAGTACTATTTTTTTGATTCCCTTATCGAGCTGGCGATACGGTGTATCCACATCAAAATCATAATCTCTTGCAAGTGACCTTAAGAGCCTTCTGTAATAAAGGACTATGCCTCTGCCGCCTCTTCTCCAGGGCTGTACTGCCGTTATAAGCGACCTAGATTTGTCGGGGATTATTAGATCTGTGTCTATCTCCATCTTATTGCCCAACCCGCCGCATTTCGGACATGCTCCATATGGTGAATTAAATGAGAATGCACGTGGGCTCAGTTCTTCAAAACTTATACCGCAGTGGACACACGCATGCTTCTCGCTATAGATATGGTCTTCTGCCTTTTTTACATGGGATATCTTTACAACAATCGTTCCGGCGCTTACCTTTAAGGCCGTCTCCACCGAGTCCAGCAAACGTTTCTTTATCTGGTCATCCAAGACAAGCCTGTCTACCACCACTTCAATCGTATGCTTAACTTTTTTGTTTAAAACAGGGATATCTTCTATATCAATCACTTTGCCGTCAACACGCACGCGCACAAAGCCTTCCTTTTCGATATTCGAAAATATATCTTTATGCTCACCTTTCTTTCCCCTTATAAGGGGGGCGAGTATTGTCAATTTGGAGTCTTTTGGAAATCGCATTATCTTATCTGCAATCTCCTGAGCAGACTGCTGCGTAATCTCCCTTTTACATTTAGGGCAATGCGGCCTGCCTATTTTTGCAAAGAGCAGTCTCAGATAATCGTATATCTCTGTCTGTGTCCCGACGGTGGAACGGGGATTGCTGCCGGCCATCCTTTGTTCAATGCTTATGGCGGGAGAGAGCCCTTCTATATATTCTACATTCGGCTTCTGCAGCTGTTCTAAGAATTGCCTCGCATAACTTGAGAGGCTCTCTACATATCTGCGCTGTCCTTCCGCGTATATCGTATCAAAGGCAAGGCTCGACTTGCCGGATCCGCTTAAGCCTGTAATAACTATCAGCTTATTCCTGGGAAGCTTAATATCTACATTTTTCAGGTTATGTTCTTTTGCGCCTTTTACAAAAATATAATCTTTCATCCCGGGTTACGCCTCTATTTAAGATTCATTACGGTCATTGCATATACTTTTGCTGTATCGAGTATACTTTTGATATATATAAATTCGTTGTCGCTGTGCCAGTTCTCGCCGCCTCTTGCCGAGTACCCGACTGAAGGGATGCCCTTCTTTACTAGATACCTCATATCTGTGCCTCCGGGCATCAGCAATAACTTAGGCGTACTCTTAAAGACCTTCTTTACTGCACTCCCTGCTGCCCTGCAGATCATCGCATTCGGATTTACGGCTACTGCGGGATCCTGTGCGAGTATCCGCATCTTGAATTTATGGCCGCTCTTTTTAGAACAACTCTTTAAAACATCTTCTATCTCTCTCTTTGCACTACTAAGATTCTCTTCGGGTATCAGGCGCCTGTCTATGGAAAAACTGACCCTCGACGGAACCATGTTGACCTTGTTATCCCCTTCGAGTTCACCGCCAAGGACCATGCTCGGGAAGCGGTCCCTGTCATTCTTCATCTTAAATGCGGTCTTTCTCTTTTTTATCCTCACCCTTAGCTTCTTTAGTGCGTTGGCTGCCTCTATCATGGCATCAAAAGAGTTTACGCCCTTGTAAGGTACTGATGCATGCGCGGACTTGCCCCTGCACTCTATCCTGGCCCACATTATGCCCTTATTTCCGCATGAGATACATTTTCCCGTATACCCTTCACTCAGGCCGTAATCTGCCCTGATCTTATCTTCTTTAACGAGCCATCCAAAACCTGTCATACCGCCTATCTCTTCGTCCGGAGTAAATGACAGCTGCACATTGACTTCCGGAAGCATATCCAATCTCTTTAGAGTTGAAACGGCAAGGATCATGGAAGTTATAGTGCCTTTCATGTCTTCCGCGCCCCTGCCGTATAATTTACCATTTCTTAAAAGCCCTTTAAAAGGAGATACCTTCCAGTCTCCCGTAACCGGGACTACATCATAGTGGCCATTTATGTGCAGGGTCCGCTTCCTGCCTCTCTGCCAATCGGCTATCAGATTGACCCTGGGCAATCTATCATCTATATTATATTTCTTTAGTACAGTTCGCGGGGTCACCACCCTCTTTGTAGTGAGCCCTATCTTTTTAAGCTCTTTCTCAAGCAACGCAGTTATCTTGCCATACCCCTCTCCCGGAGGGTTTACCGTCGGAATCCGGATAAGCCTCTTTGTCAAATTTACGGCGTAACTCTTCCTGCCGTTTATTTCTTTTTTGATTAAATTATATACATTCATGTAAGTATCGGGGACGGCCCATTTTTTACGGGCCGCCCCCTCATTGGTATCAAAGCGTTCTTATCTTCTTCTCTTCTTTCTTCTGCCTCCACGGACCATCTTGGCCGAGCAAGCATTGCCTTTTCTGTCGATGAAATAGAGATAACCCTTCTTCTTCTTTATACCGCATTTGCATACTACCTTGCGGCCGCCGCCTTTCTTCTTTCCGCGAGCCATCTTTGTTTCATAAGCATGACCGTTCTTGCCTATGAAATAGAGGTATCCCTTCTTTCTCTTTATACTGCATTTGCATTCTACTTTTGACATTTAATTCACCTCCTCCCGCATTTTATTTTAAAACGTTTATGTTCCGATCTTTATATTCTCAACAATACCCTTAAGCGTTGCTATGGCTGAAAGTGCTGCCAAGAAACTGGTCTTCGGGTTGTTTGGTGACGGCACGTTCTCGGTCCTCGCAGTAAGCTTACCAAACTCTCCCTTTACTTCAATCTCATGTATATTGCTCTTCTGTCCGGGTGAACAGATTATCCGCACCCTCGTCTTCTTTGCGCCTATGCCTGCCAGGCTTAATACTGCAGAGACATTTATATTCTTGGGAAATTCTCTCACGGCCTCCTGGGCCGTCCCGTCAAAGATCACCTTATCTGACTTAAGGGAATCGAGGTCTATCGCCTTCTTGTTTATATAAGGAGCGTCCTTAAGGCCTTTTGGCGGCTTCCTGGTAGTCAGGATGGCTTCTTCTATGCCCTTCATTGCCGCGGCCTTTACGCCGTCGAGGCCGCATATTGCGCCGCTCGGTATATAGAGAGTAGAGCCGCTTTTTTTCGCAAGACCTATGAGGTCCTCATCTGCGACGAGCCCGCCGACACTCATTACCATGATATCCTTACCGGCATTAATTGCCTTCTTAAGGATTTCCGGTACAGCCGCTGCAGACGCGCTTTCGA
>JABMRJ010000036.1 GCA_013202745.1 Candidatus Omnitrophota bacterium | reverse complement strand
GTCAGGACATCCCCAACACCGCCTGTAGCCATGCCGGGATTGCCGCTCTCATTTATATAGAACATATCTTTGTACGCAACTACCGTCTTATGGCCTTTGAGTACTACTACACCATTTATCTCTTTCGAGAATTTTTTTGCTACAGATACTCTATTCTTCTGGATATATTCAGTCTTTTTGCCAATGAGTCTCGACATCTCGCCAGGATGAGGTGTGATTACTATCTGGCACTTTCTCTTCTTAAGCTTATTGCCTATACCCTCAAATGCATTTATACCGTCGGCGTCGAGTACCAAGGGTTTGGTGATCTTGCTCACTAAGCTGCGTATTAGTCTCTGCGTATCACTGTTTCTTGAGAGGCCCGGTCCCATTGCAATGGCACTGACTTTAGAGGCAAAACTGAGGACCTGCTTCTCACACGAAGTGCTCAGGGTGCGAAGCCCGGTCTCTTTTAGCGGCAGTGTCATAACCTCTGTAAGCTTGAGTTCCATCACATCATTCAAACTCTCTGGTATGCCTAATGTTACGAGTCCGCTGCCTGAAAGGAGTGATGCCTGAGATGTCAGATATGCAGCACCCGTAAAACCCATAGCGCCGGCAAGCACAAAGAGGTGCCCATAATCCCCTTTATGTGTATCCCGTTCCCTAGGCTTCATACTCTTGACTATAGATTTTACCATAGCTACTCCTTCACTAATATCGCATTGGCCACAGCGTGTTCTTTTGTGTGGGACATGCTTACTATTATTTTTTCGATACCTTTTCTATCATACAATTTCTTTGCTTCTCTATGGAGCTTTATCTCGGGCTTGCCGTCTTTATTATTTATAACCTCCACATCTTTCCATGGTAATGTCCTCGACCAACCTCCCCCGAATGCCTTGAGGACCGCTTCTTTAGTAGCGAACCTGGCGGCGAGGTGCTGGTATACAAACCTCTTTTTGTTTGAATATTTGATCTCTTTTTCGGTAAATACCTTTTTAAGGAAGCTGCTGCCCCATTTACCTACAGCTGCCTTGACCCGAGCTACCTCTATTATATCTACGCCTGTACCTATTATCATATTAGGATATTAATGTTAACATCTCTCTTACTGCCCTGTCAAGCCCTACCAGGACTGAACGGGAGATTATAGAATGCCCTATATTCAACTCTTCAACGCTGGATATTAATGCTACATCCCTTACATTCTGATATGTAAGCCCGTGGCCTGCATTGACCCTCAGGCCCAGTTCCGTTGCTTGCTGGACCGCTTCCCGGATTCTATCAAGCTCGGATCGCCTTTTTATCTCGTTCTTCGCATTGGCGTACAGGCCTGTATGTATCTCTACCGAATCTATATTTAGATCCTTTGAAGCAGCTATCTGTTTCTGATTGGGATCTACAAATAGACTGACCAAAATACCCCTTCTCTTAAGGCGGCGCAGAGCTGTGGCAACCTTACCTTTATAACGGCAGACATCGAGCCCGCCTTCTGTAGTTAACTCTGCCCTCTTTTCCGGTACAAGAGTCGCCTGGTCAGGCCGTACCTTACACGCAATACTTACGATCTCACTAAGTATTGACATCTCGAGGTTGAGTCTCGTCCTTACGGTCTTACGCAGGATCTCAAGATCCCTATCATTGATATGGCGCCTATCCTGTCTTAGATGGATGACGATAGAATGGCACCCTGCAAGCTCGCATATGCTCGCTGCCCAGACAGGGTCAGGCTCCACAGTATGCCTCGCTTCTCTTATGGTTGCAATATGGTCGATATTGATACCCAATTTCGGCATGGAGATCAGTCCTTAGTCTTTATGATAGGTATAGTTATCTTGACAAACCTGTCCTTCAGCAGCATCCCTTTAATGGGAGAGATCACGGAGATATCTTTTGAGAGCGTTTTGGTCGTCTTGGAGATATCTACAGGCTGTGTGTTGACAGCTGTAAGTTTTTCAAGAAGAGACTTCGGACCTACTACGATACAAGCGGAGGGGTTTATTGTAAGATTCTCTTTGTCTATAACGAATCCTTTAGGCGGTTCACCTACCAGGTCCAATTTTACCGGCACCTGCTTTGATACCATCCTGTAAGGGAGTAACCTCTGGAACACATCCCTCTCCTCGATGGCACCTTTCTGGAGTTCCACCACGATATAGAACCACGTTATTATAGCCAACAAGAGAGCTATGAGTTTTAATCCTATATTATTCATTATAAGGTTCTTCATCTACTTCTCCGAGCTCTCTTTTGATACCTTCTTTAAGAAATCCAGTATATTCTTTCTGCGTTTGGGCCTGTAGAGATTGCCCAAAGATTTTATGAGGTCTTCTCTATTTAAATCGCGTGTAAGTTTTCCGCTTATTGCTATAGATATATTTCCCGTCTCCTCAGAGACTACAACTACTATAGCGTCGGTCTCCTCTGACAATCCAATGGCAGCGCGATGACGCGTGCCCAGGGTCTTGGTTATATGCGCTTCCTGTGTGAGCGGAAAGAGACACCCTGCCGCCACTATCCTGTCTTCCTCTATGACTATACCGCCGTCGTGGAGTGGCGTATTGGGCATGAATATTGTATTTATCAATTCCGAGGTTACCTTGCTGTCGAGAGAAACGCCGCTCTCTACATAAGGACGCAGACCTATCTCCCTTTCTATAGCCATCAATGCCCCAATCTTTTTCTTTGAAAGGGTCGTGGCCGATTTGGTAATCTCATCTATGATCATCTCCTGAGCAGGAAATACACCAAACTGGCCTAATCGCGCCAGTCCGCGCCTCAATTCCGGCTGGAATATTATGACCAGGGCGAGAATCGATATCGGGAGCATCTTTGTCATAATCCATGTTATGGTATCTAGCCGGAGCCACTTTGTTATAATGAAGAGCAAGATTACAATGGATATACCCTTCAAGACCTGTAACGTCCTCGTCCCTTTTATGTAGAGCATGAGGACATAATAGCAGAACCAGAGTATCGAGATCTCTGTTATAAACTTTATTATCAATACCGTTAAGCTTTGCATATAGAATCCGCCATACTTATTACATCTCTCATCTCTTTTACGTCGTGCACCCTGACTATATTTGCGCCGTTAGTAATGGCCAGCGCTATGCTACAGGCTGTGCCCATCATCCTATCATCCACGCCTGCGCCCAGAACCTGTCCTATGAATGACTTTCTGGAGGTACCTATCAGTATCGGTAGACCCAAACTCTTAAATCGGTATAGTTCTTTTATGATCTTGAGGTTATCTTCTAATCTTTTACCAAAACCTATGCCCGGATCTATGATAATATGCCCTTTATCTATGCCTGCCTTCCGCGTTATCTCTATAGTAGTCCGCAGATCTTCTATAATCTCTACAATGAGGTCGTCGTACTTAGGGCTTACCTGCATAGTCTTCGGCGTTCCTTGCATATGCATTATGACGACCGGTACGCCGCGCGTTGCAATACATTCTGCCATTCTCGGATCGCCCTTAAGGCCTGTGATATCGTTTACCATCGATGCGCCGCTTCTTAAAGCCGCATCTGCTACAGACGCTTTTGAGGTGTCTATAGATATGGGGATCTCTATTTTTTTACTCAATACATCTATTACGGGTATGACCCTTTTTAGTTCCTCGGATTCAGTAACAGCGAGTGACCCCGGGCGTGTCGATTCACCGCCGATATCTATTATATCAGCGCCATTCTGCGCCATATATATTGCATGTTCGATCGCATCTTCCTTGGAAAAGTACTTTCCGCCGTCGCTAAAAGAGTCTGGCGTGCAGTTCAATACACCCATCACGTGGGTCCTGCTGCCAAGGTCGAGGCAGTATCTATCCCACCGCAGTTTAAAGTCTGCTCTATTACGCTCTTTTTGAGTCAGCATCATCCGCTTTTGCCGCATCCCCATCGTTTTTAATGCCTACGATAGATTTGACCTCTTTATTGCTTAAGACTTCCTTTTCAAGGAGTTTTTCTGCAATCGCCGTAAGGTTCTTCTTATTATCTTCAAGTGTTGTCCTGGCATTCTTGTAACAGTTATCTACTATTCTTTTCACTTCAGTATCGATAATCCGTGCAGTTTCATCACTATAGTCTTTTGACTCGCCAAGGTCTCTTCCCAGGAATATATTCTCATGGGGCCTGCCGAATGTCAGGTGGCCCAGCTTCTGGCTCATGCCGAACCTTGTAACCATATGGCGTGCTATATTTGATACCTTCCTGAGGTCGTTCTGTGCCCCTGTACTCAGTTCATTGAAGATAATCTCTTCGCTTATCCTGCCGCCCAGTGCTACTATAATCTCTGCAAGCAATTTATTTTCAGTGTGAATATGTCTATCTTCATCCGGCGGCGTAAATGTATAACCGAGCGCCAGGCCTCTCGGTAGTATAGAGACCTTGTGGGGCGGATCGGCATCAGGTATCAATAATGCAAGTAGGGCATGGCCTGCTTCATGATACGCCGTTATCCGCTTCTCTTGTTTGTTTATGACCCTTGATTTACGCTCAGGCCCGGCCATCACCCTCTCCGCCGCTTCTTCAAAGTCATCCATCTCTACTGTCTTTTTATTTCGGCGGGCGGCAAGGAGTGCGGCCTCATTCACCAGGTTTGCTATATCTGCACCAGTGAACATGGGCGTCCGTCTTGCCATGGCCTTAAGGTCTGTATCCTTATCTATCTTTATATTCCGTATATGGACTTTCAGGATCTCTTCCCTTCCAACTATATCAGGCATATCTACAACGATCTGCCTGTCGAACCTCCCGGGTCTAAGGAGCGCGGGATCTAGCACATCGGGCCTATTGGTGGCGGCGATAAGTATAACGCCTTCCTGTGTATTGAAGCCATCCATCTCGACAAGGAGCGCATTTAACGTCTGTTCTCTTTCATCATGGCCACCGCCGATACCTGCAAACCTCTGCCTGCCGACAGCGTCGATCTCGTCTATAAAAATTATACAACCCTTTTGGGATAACTTCGCAGATTTCTTTGCCTGTTCAAACAGGTCTCTGACACGGCTCGCGCCTACCCCTACGAACATCTCTACAAAGTCGGATCCTGATATAGAAAAGAAAGGCACGCCGGCTTCTCCTGCAACGGCCTTGGCCAGTAATGTCTTGCCGCATCCGGGAGGCCCTAACAAAAGTACGCCCTTAGGTATCTTTCCTCCCAGGACCTGGAACTTCTTCGGGTCCTGCAGGAATTCGATAACCTCCATAAGTTCTTCTTTTGCCTCATCAACACCGGCTACGTCTTTAAAGGTTATCTTCATCCGCCCTTTTAATACCTGCTGAGCACGCGATTTTCCGAACGACCAGATCTTCCCGCCGCCTTGCGCTGCCCCTCTGTACATAAACCACAGAAAGACTACAAAAAGCAGGAGTGGTCCAAAGGAGACGACGATATTCATCAGGAGTGTCTTCGGCGGCTTGATTTCAAAGAGATCTACATTGCTCCTTAAGAGCCTGATTAAATCCTGGTCATCAACGAGGACATTTACAAAAAACTTTCTACCGTCGCTGAGGTTGCCCCTGATGATATTATCCGTTAGGGTTGCTGATAAGATAGAACCTTCTTCTTTATTGTCCTCGAGCAAGTCATAAAATTTACTGTAGCTTAGTTCTATTACCGGGGCCTCAAACGATGAGGGGGCTATCCTGACGAGATAGAAGACACCCAGTATCACCAAAAACCAGATCAAGAAACTCTTGCCGTCCGGTGGCTGGGGTTTTTTCTTAGATGGGATCCGTTTTTTTAAATATTTTCCTTTGTCTTTAAAATCTGTCATGATTATATCCTTAAATTAATTATATCAGGATTATACCATATAATCTTAAGTATGCAACTTCTATTTAACTTAAATGGCTCAATAGAAGTCTTCCCGTCTTAGGGGCGGCACGCAAGATTCTCTGACTACAAGTTCTGTGGGCAGCATTATCTTCCGTGGGCTCCCCTTCTCTTTAGAAAAGGCTGTTCTCCTGATCTCCTCAACGGCCGCTTCACCCATCTTGATCAGAGGCTGCCTTATTGTAGTTAGAGCAATGCCTCCCTGCCGCGCAAACCAGCTATCGTCAAAACCAACAATCGATATATCCTGAGGCATCCTTATCTTATTGTCCCGGAGTGCCTTTATCGCCTCGAGTGCCATTTCATCAGAGCCAATAAAGATGGCAGTAGGGTACGCATCCGCCTTAAGTATAGCACGGATACATTTTTTAGCCGACTGCGGCGAAAAATCCCCTTTTTTTATAAGCTCATCATCTATGGGGATACCATGGCTATTTAAGCTCTCCTTATACCCCTCGAGCCTATCTTTGCCGGCCTGTATTGCCAGATCGCCTGTAATAGTGGCAATCCTCTGATGGCCTAATGATATAATGTAATCAACGGCGGCCTTTGCTCCGCCTTTATTATCTATGGATATGCACCCTGCGTTGAGATTTTTGTCAAAATAGTTCATGACTACGCACGGTATATCCTCACCCATGACCTCTTCCAGGAGCGGCTCATTGCCCTGGATGTCAGCAAATATGACGCCGCTACATAATGATATGTTTTCTAGGTGAGCCCTGGCGCCTTTTTGCGTAACATCTTTGCTTGTGAGATGGACGAGGACATCGAGATTGGATCGGCTTGCCCTCTGGCAGACGCTCCTCATGACTTCCGTAATATAATAAGTGCGGAACATATCATCGAATCTTGGTATGATGATACCTATTGTATTTGTCTTTCCGCCAGCGAGGCGCCTTGCGCTTACATCGGGCCTGAAGTCGAGCTCCTTTATAACTCTCTCGACCTTCTCCTTATTATAGGCCTTTACAGCGGTGTTGTTATTGATTACCCTGGTAACCCTCTTTCTCTTTTTGCGCATCTTTTTCATTTTTATTACCTCTTCTCAAAGGTTATCCTTAAATTATCTCTCTTTATCATGACGCCGCCGGGCAAATCAATAGATTGCCCGTTGCGTTTATGTTTTAAGAAGGTATCGACATCCTGCCAGTGCCTGAAGGTAAGCTTCTTGATATTGCCGCCGGAGTTTGCAAGCGCATCTCTGACTATCTCTCTTCTTAAGGCCTTTGGCTGGACTACGATATCCTTTAATGCTATGCTCAGTCTCTTGCCATTCTTCTTGGTTTTGATGGTTTCAAGCCTCTTTCTGTCTTCTATGAATTGGCGGTCTTCGCGCAGGGACTCTGACATAAGAGCGAGGGATCTTTTCAAGCGCGGGTTGTACTTCTCCAGGAATGGTAATATTCTCTTCCTAATGGCATTTCTTAAGAAACGCTCCTCAGTGTTTGTGCGGTCAAGCCTGTAGCGTATTGAATTTTCATCGAGGAAATCTACTATACGGCTCTTCTCTATCTCGATAAGCGGACGGACTACCCGGATACCGCCATGTTCGCCTTTAGGCGGTATCCCGGTCAAGCCCTTAATAGTCGATCCCTTTATGACACGCATAAGTACGGTCTCTGCCTGATCATCCAGGGTGTGTCCTGTGGCGATAATCTTTGCGCGGATGCTTTTTGCTGATTTTATGAAGAACTTATACCTTCGATGCCTCAAGACCTCTTCCGTAGATAAATTTCCTGCAAGACCCGGCTTCTTAAGATTAATCTTATCATGGAAACATCTTATCTTTAACTTCTTTGCCTTATTCATAACGAAGCGTGAATCGGCCGCAGAGGCTTTACCTCTGATACCATGATCCATATTCGCTATATATACGCCGATCCCAAGCCTCTTTTTTAAATAGAGGAGCGCATCGAGCAAGAATATAGAGTCAGGTCCGCCGGAGACACCTACAAGCACCCGGTCACCCTTCTCTAACATGCCGTATCTCTGGATTGTATTATATACGTCTTGGAAAATGTTCATAGCTTATAATATTAATAGTAAGGTCCCGCGCCCTTTTAGGGCGCGGGATCAATACAGTTTCCTGCCTCTTACTTCATTCTGTGTTGTGCCCCTCGAATGCTCCCTTTGCAACTGTTCTGTCCCTTCCCTCGCTACGCGGCAGGATTATGCCCTTCGGCTGCTCCTTAAAGTCGCAGCCTCAGGACAGTTTTCGCTGCCTGAAGCGAAGGCGAAAACTGGTAGCGGCGGTAGGACTCGCCTACTCCGCTGTTTTCAAAGCGTTTGTGCCCCTCGAATGCTCCACTTTGTAACTGTTCTGTCCCTTCCCTCGCTACGCTCGGGACTTCGCTCTTCGCTTCGCTCAGAGCTCAGCGGGACAGTTTGCCTGAGGTTAACGAGGGCAAACTGGTAGCGGCGGTAGGACTCGCCTACTCCGCTCGGCGGAGCCTCACTGCGTAGGCTCCCCTCGCTCACTGTCGGCCGGTCCATTCGGACTTACGGCCTCTTCCTCGCTTTGCTCGGCGTTCGCTCGCTTCGAGTCCCGCATATTCACGAGAAAAATGGTAGCGGCGGTAGGACTCGAACCTACGACTCCGAAGGTATGAGCTTCGTGCTCTAACCGGCTGAGCTACGCCGCCGAAATTTACTGTCTATGCTATGCCCGTAAATTTCGTCCCGAGGTTGCAACGCAACCGAGGGACAAAGACATATTCAATTACGTTTTCCCTAATATACCAGATTTCCCCAGCAATATCAACACTTACTTAGATACTATCTCTTCGTTCATGCTGCCTGTGCGGTAGCCTTGGAGATCGAGGGTGATGTAGATGAAACCAAGGGCCTTTAGCTTCTTTGTAACCTTATTTCTGATATCGGTCCTGGCAAATCGTCCAACCTCGTCG
>JABMRJ010000035.1 GCA_013202745.1 Candidatus Omnitrophota bacterium | reverse complement strand
CGACATGCTGGAATTGGGCAGGAAGGCCAGGTTTTTCCACG
The DNA here is from genome assembly GCA_013202745.1 of Candidatus Omnitrophota bacterium. Taxonomy (GTDB): domain Bacteria; phylum Omnitrophota; class Gorgyraeia; order JABMRJ01; family JABMRJ01; genus JABMRJ01. The sequence continues at coordinate 3,813 of JABMRJ010000035.1, read as the reverse complement.
CCCGTGCCGGCAGATTGATAGCAGACTCTTCTATAAATGCACTGATTACCGTAGGCCGGCTATCTGAGTATATGGCGGAGGCGGCCAAAAAAAACGGCATGAAGAAAAAAGACCTCTGGCACTGCCAGGATCCAAAAGAGGCAACAGGTATACTCAAAAAGATTGCCAGGCCCGGAGATGCAGTCCTCGTAAAAGGATCGCGCTCCATGGCGATGGAAAGGGTAATAAAGGGGTTATAATGTTCTACCATCTTCTATATCCATTAAGTGACTACTGGTTCGGTTTCAACGTATTTAAGTATATTACATTCCGCGCCGCGTTCTGCGGTATAAGCGCATTTTTATTCAGTCTGGCCCTGGGGCCGTATATTATAAATCGGCTCGCAAATTTTAATATAAGAGAGAAGGTCCTCAGGTCTGACGCGCCCGCACTCTATGAATTTCACAAACACAAAGAGGGCACACCTACGATGGGCGGCATACTCATAATAACATCTATGGTCCTCTCTACGCTCTTTTGGGCCGACCTTACCAATAAGTTCATTATATACGCGCTCGCAGGGGTTATATGGCTGGGCGTTATAGGGTTTATCGATGACTATATTAAAATAAAAGGCAAATCCAAGGGCTTAAGAGCGACCACAAAGCTTCTTGGGCAGTTTTCGATAGCGGCCTTTATCGGCATCATGCTCTTTTTGGATAATGGTTTTCCGAATACGCTCAGTTTTCCTTTCTTTAAGAATTTTGTCATAAACCTGGGCCTCCTATATATACTCTACGCCATAATCGTCATCATAGCGTCCAGCAATGCCGTCAATATTACAGACGGCCTCGACGGCCTGGCCATAGGGTGTATAGCCATTATAGCCATGACATACGCGGTCATGAGTTATATAACAGGCCATGCGCAGTTTAGTCAGTATCTTAATCTATTTTACAATCCGGGTGCCGGCGAACTCACCGTATTCTGCACAGCCATACTCGGCAGCGCACTCGGCTTCCTGTGGTATAACGCGTACCCCGCGAGCATCTTTATGGGCGATACCGGATCATTGGCCCTGGGCGGGGCTATAGGTATGGTAGCACTCTTTATAAAGATGGAGATACTCCTCTTTCTGGTAGCGGGAATCTTCGTGTTGGAAACACTCTCTGTCCTTATACAGGTAGGGGTCTTTAAGCTGAAGAAAAGGAGAACATTCCTTATGGCGCCCATACATCACCATTTTCAGTTCAAAGGATTACATGAGAATAAGATAATTGTAAGGTTCTGGATAGTTGCGATTGTATTATCGCTGCTTGCATTGGCCACATTAAAATTGAGGTGATCTGATGTTTGATGGAAAGCCGGTTACGGTTGTAGGATTGGGCGTAAGCGGATTGAGCGCGGCGCGTCTGCTTAAAGGGCAAGGGGTACAGGTTAAACTTACGGATAATGGCGCTTCCCCTGAATTAGCACAGAGAAAAAGAGAACTTGAGGCCCTTGGAATTGAATGTGAATTGGGCGGACATACCGAGGCATTCCTTGATGGCACAGGCATTCTTGTTGTCAGTCCCGGAGTGGGGGATGATTCATTACCTTTAAAATGGGCCAGGGAGAGGGGCGTACCTGTGATGGGCGAAGTAGAGCTTGGATACAGGTTCTCCAAGGGGACGATAATAGCTATATCCGGCACCAATGGTAAATCTACGGTCACTTCCATCCTCGGTGAGATCTTCAAAAGGTCTGGTAAGAAGACATTCGTATGCGGAAATATAGGCCTGCCGCTTACCTCTATAGCGCCTGATACTGACCAGGACTCCGTAATAGTCTTAGAGATATCATCATTTCAACTCGCAAGGATAGATACCTTTAGGCCTGCTGTTGCAATCATGCTCAATATAACAGAAGACCACCTGGACAGGTATAGCGATTTTGCGGGCTACGAAAATGCAAAACTTCGGATCTTTGCAAATCAGACCGATAGTGATCACGCTATACTCAATTACGATCAAACGAGATTCAAGACGATAAAGAGTTCCTTAAAGGCCAAGGCCTTCTATTTTAGTAAACACAGATTGCCCAAGGAATTCGAAGGCGCATATATAGAGAATGAAGAGCTTGTTGTGCGCAAAGGCGGAAAATATATATGGATAGCGAGTAAGGACTCCCTCTCTCTCACGGGAGAGCACAACCTCGAGAATGCGCTGGCAGCCTCACTGCCTCCGTTTGTATTGGGTGTTGATCCTGAGATTATAAAAGCAGTCCTCTATAATTTTAAGACACTTAACCACAGGTTCGAGATGGTCGATACCGTAGGAGGCGTAAAGTTTATAGACGATTCAAAGGCGACCAATATAGACAGTGCCAGGAAGGCGATACAATCCTCACCGAAGTGGATTATACTCATAGCCGGCGGTAAGGATAAAGGCGGTGATTATAGGGTAATCGCAAAGCTCATAAAAGATAAGGTGAAGTCGATCTTCCTTATAGGCGAGGCCAAAGAGCGTATAGCAAAGGCCTTCTCAGGATTGATACCGATCTCTTTTTCAGAGACACTTGAAGCGGCGGTGAACTCTGCATACGGCAGCGCAAGAAACGGCGATACGGTACTCCTGTCGCCGATGTGTTCAAGCTTCGATATGTTTAAAGATTATAAAGAGAGGGGCGACGTCTTTCGACGTGCCGTCTCTGATATAAAATCGAAACCTAAGCAGAAGAAGAATGCGTAATATTAGGATCTCTATCTTTGTTGTAACATTGATACTCCTTGCTGTAGGGGTGATTATGATATACTCATCGAGCGCCATATACGCCTACGAGAAGATGGGTGACAGCCTCTTATTCTTAAAGAGGCATATATTATTCCTGGCGCTCGGGCTGGTATTGGGCCTGGCATCTATGCTATTCGACTATAGAATACTGAAAAATCACAGCAAGGCCATCATAACTGCCTCTATAATCATCCTGGCCCTCGTCCTTACGCCGCATATAGGTACTCAGATAGGAGGGGCGCGCAGGTGGTTTCGGATATGGCGTTTCAGTTTCCAGCCGTCAGAGATGGTAAAGCTCGGGCTCATTATATACCTCGCCGATTTTCTCTCAAGGAAGGCCCCTAATATAAACAATATACTGCACACGCTCCTGCCGCTTTTTTTCGTCTGCGGCGCCACAATGGGGCTCATATTACTACAGCCTGATCTTGGCACAGTCATCGTAATGGCCTCCTTTACGCTCATACTCCTTTTCTTTGCAGGTATAAAGATGGAGTATATACTTGCCCTTATGGCGTCATCGATCCCCGTTCTATATTTTTTGATATTCAGAGTCCCCTACAGGATGAGGAGGATAAAGATATTTTTCAATCCATGGCAGGATCCAAAGGGTAGCGGATTCCAGATAATACAGTCATTCCTTGCGCTCGGCACAGGCGGTATATTCGGCGTAGGGTTGGGCATGTCCAAGCAGAAGCTATTTTATCTGCCCGAGGCGCATACGGATTTTATATTCTCTATCATTGGCGAGGAGTTAGGGCTCATAGGCACATTGTCTGTGACGACCCTCTTTATCGTACTCATATGGCAGGGGATGAGGATCGTCTTTAAAACAGTTGATATATTCGGAAGATACCTGGCGCTCGGCATTGTATCGATGATAGCGCTTGAAGTCATAATAAATATAGGTGTCACAATAGGTGCGCTCCCTACAAAAGGTTTACCGCTTCCTTTTATAAGTTATGGAGGGAGTGCATTGGTATTCCATATGATAGCCGTAGGATTATTGCTCAACATAGCAAGAGAAAGAGAGTGACATGAAGCTCCTCATCGCATGTGGTGG
>JABMRJ010000034.1 GCA_013202745.1 Candidatus Omnitrophota bacterium | reverse complement strand
GCGAAACACCTATTCAATGTCCCGGAGAAGAGAATAAAGGTCCTGGTCCATCCGGAGGCAATAGTCCATTCCATGGTGGAATTTATCGACGGAGCGATCCTTGCACAGCTTGCCATACCGGATATGCGCCTGCCCATACAGTATGCCTTAAACTATCCAAAGAGGCTGAATTCAAATCAGTATAAAACAGATTTCGCAGAATTAAAGAGCTTAAGTTTCCATGAACCGGACTTTAAGAAGTTTCCGTGCCTGTCGCTTGCTTATGAAGCCTCAAGGGTCGGCGGAACCATGCCCGCCGTCTTGAATGCCTCCAATGAAGAGGCAGTAAGGTCATATCTTGATGGGACGCTTAACTTCACAGGGATCCCGAGATTAGTGGAGAAGGTCTTGAAGGGGCATAAAGTCATAAATAAGCCGGTACTTGGTGATATAATGGATGCAGATAAATGGGCAAGGATTGAATCCGGCAGAATAATGAGGAGTATTTAATGTTGAGTACAGTTATATTTATCATGGTCTTGAGCGTATTGATAGTAGTCCATGAATTCGGCCATTTTATAATGGCAAAGAGATGCGGCGTTAAAGTGGAGAGTTTTTCGCTAGGTTTCGGTCCCAAGATTATAGGTATAACAAAAGGGGATACAGAGTACAAGATCTCCGCAGTCCCTCTGGGCGGCTATGTTAAGCTTGCCGGTGAGACGCACCAGGATAAAGTGACGGGCAGTGAGTGGGAATTCATGTCAAAATCGGTATGGCAGCGCTTCAAGATAGTGATATTCGGCCCTGTATTAAACTATATTTTAGGTTTTCTCTTATTCAGCATCGTCTTTATGATGGGCGCCCCAACCCTGACAAATGAAGTAGGGGGCGTGCTCGATGACTTCCCGGCAAAGGCGGCCGGAATAAGAGAGGGCGACAGGATCATATCTATCGACGGAGAAGATATAGAATACTGGAACGAGCTTACAGAGATAGTTCATAAGAAGAAAGAGGGAGAGATAGACCTTATACTCTTACGCGGCAACAAAGAAATGAATCTAAAAGTTAAGCCAAAGATAAAGGAGTATAAAGATATATTCGGAAAAGAGGTAAAGATAGCGCTTATGGGCATAAAACCATCTGCGGAGCTTGCATTTATCAAATACGGCCCCTTGGAGTCGGTAAAGAAGGGTTTTACTAAGATAGTGGAACTTACCGCCCTTACCTTCAAGGCCCTGTGGAACCTTATCATAGGAAGGCTATCTTTAAAAGAGTCTGTAACCGGGCCTGTCGGTATATTCATGCTTACTACACAGGCGGCACGAATGGGCCTTGTATATCTCCTTAACATCATGGCAGTCATATCCACATCACTCGCCATCTTCAATGTACTCCCCATACCCGTCTTGGACGGCGGCCATATACTATTTCTCTTTATAGAGAAGATGCGCGGAAGACCATTGAGTCCCAAGGTGCAGGAGATCGCGATACAAGTAGGCCTATGGTTATTGATAATACTCATGCTCTCTGTATTGTATTTCGATATCATAAGACTCTTTAAAAAATGAGCCCAGCCCCTCCATCAGGAGGGATTGGGTTGCAGGAGGGGCTGGGTGAAGATAAAACGCGGAAAGACTAAACAGGTAAGGATCGGAAAGGTAAAGATAGGCGGCACAGCACCCATCTCGATCCAGTCCATGGCAAAGACCGAGACGAAGAATATTCGCTCGACGGTAAAAGAGATAAAGAGACTAGAAAAATCCGGCTGTGAAATCGTCCGCGTTGCCGTAAAAGATTTAAAAGATGCCGTCGCCATAGCCCAAATCAAAAAGCGGATAAAGATACCGATTGTTGCCGATATACATTTTAATTTTAAACTCGCAATCCGGGCAATTGAATCGAAGGCCGATGCGATAAGGCTCAATCCGGGCAATATCTACAGGGAAAAAGAGATTAGAGAGATAATAAAACACGCAAAGAGAGCGCGGATCCCCATAAGGATAGGCGCCAATTCAGGGTCTTTGAGAGATAATAGTAAAGGTTTGTCTGAAGAGGGCAGGATGGTCAAGAGTGTCCTCGGCTATATAAAATATTTCCAACAGGAGCGATTCCGTGATATAATTATCTCGTTGAAGTCATCGAATGTCCTTTCGACGATCGCTGCATATAAAAAGATGGCTGCTCTTTGTGATTACCCATTGCACCTCGGGATCACGGCTACGGGTATTAAAGAAGACGGCATAATAAAATCTGCCGTGGGCATAGGCGCGCTTCTATCTGAGGGAATAGGGGACACCATAAGGGTATCGCTCACTTCCGATCCGGTAGATGAGGTCTATGCGGCAAAGACGATACTCCAGTCACTAAGGCTTAGGAGTTTCGGGCCCGAGATAATATCATGCCCGACATGCGGCCGCTGCAAAGCGGATATCGAAGGTGTTGTTAAGGAACTTAAAGATAAACTAAACGCTAAACGCTATACGCTAAACGCTAAACACCCTATTACAATTGCCGTGATGGGCTGCGAGGTGAATGGCCCCGGCGAGGCAAAGAATGCATATATCGGCATCGCGGCCGGTAAAGGATCAGGGGTCATATTTAAAAAGGGCAAAGTGATAAAGAG
>JABMRJ010000033.1 GCA_013202745.1 Candidatus Omnitrophota bacterium | reverse complement strand
CGCCTCCTTACTCAAGGTATCATAATCAGCCTGTATAAAACAGGAGTGGATGCCAAGCGGCACAAAGTCCTGGGCATTGGTACTCCCCCAGATAGATAGCGAGGGCTTGTCGAATGTATCGCGTATGTGGACTGAACCGCCGTCATGGGCTATGAGGAGGTCGGCGATATAGATTACATTTATATACATCTGCTGTGTCATCTTGGGCAGTAAGAATATATTCGCCCCGCTTACACGGCTTAATATATTCTCTGCGCGCAGAGATAGCTCATCTGTATTCCCCCTGTTTATTATAATCTGGACATCTTCGCTTCCAGCCAGCATCGTTATATATGCCGCCCATTTCTCATCGCTCCACTCCTTTGCCCTGAATGCGGTAAACGGGTTTATAAATACAATCGGCCTTCTATCTTTAGAAAGATCGACACCCAGACCTCTCAATAAAGCCTGTGCTTCCCGCTGTCTCTGGGAAGACAGGTAGAGTCTCCTTCTATCGCGTTCCAGCGCTTTCAAACCAAAGGCGTCGAAGATATGATTCCAGAACGCATATTCATTAAGGTATGGCTGGTTCGGTCCCTTCACGTATATACTGTGCTGATTATTGCGGATCCCGCCTATCCTCTGCGGTTTGCTTGCTGTACTAAAGTTGAATTGGAAAGAGGTCTCGTGGCCGTTGCGAAATGATGTCGTCCCGATATAGTGGCGCCCAAGCTGCATAAGCTCCCTCGCCATGATCTCTGGGCTGTGTATATTTATAACGAGATCATATCTCTCGTTTATCAATAATCTCCTTAACTCCTCCATAAAGGCGATGCCGTCTTCCCTTGAGACATCATGGCAGAGTTTCGATAATTTTATTCTCTCGAGTATAGGCAGATCCTTTTGGGTTATAAGACGGATGTCTCGCCTGCTGTCCCAGAGACTTGGGAAATTCACGAGGGCCTCAATTTGTACGCCGGGGTAGGTCGCCCTTATCCGGTCGATGACTATAGACTGCATCAGTTCATCTCCGAATCCATTGTCTCCTACAAAGACTGCAAGGACCTTTCTGATATCCCCAAGCCCTTCTGCGGGGGCCTTGGCCTCTTTAAGCGCCTTGTGGCGCACATAAATATAACTGGTCGCCCTTGCCAGGATTCTGTCCTCATCGGGGGTAAGGCCGTATTCCTCAACCGCTATTGCAAGATACTTTGATGGAAGGACGAGGTTCGGTATATCCTGTACAATATGGCAGAGGTAATCTATAGCATTCAAGAGAGATCCTTCTGTCCTTACCTTATAGAGGCGCAGCCACGCCTCCTGCCAATCATCCAAATCAAAGAGGCCGCGGCGCTCAAAGAGCTCTAAGAGTTTAACCTCCTCTTCTTCAATTGTTAAGGCTGAGGCTGCTTCTTCTCCCCACGCTATGTACTCCTCTTTAACTTCGTCCACCAGTTTGGCCATTAACGCGCGGCCTCTTGACTTTAAATATGAGACTGCGCCTTCATGAGCCCCTATAGCTTCTACGAGAGGAATGTTCTCGTTTACATCCGGGGTATACCACCTTATGGTAACCTGCTCATCTATTACATGCTCCTGGAATCCTTCTTTTACCATAGAGGTCCCCTCTACGGCGGGGAAGATCTTCTCGAGGTTCTCTCTGCCTTTTCCTTCGCCTCTTGCCGCACATATAGTAAGGCCTTCAACCTGAAGATCGGAGGCGCCCTTCCTAAAATTACTGTTTATGGAAGAGATAAGGCCTCTGGCATATCTTGAGGCATGTTCATCTAGTTTGTCCGGATCGCCGCCGAATCTTGCGCCGTCAAGGGCAAGGTATATTACATCCGGCGCATCTCTTCCGGATGCTACATAATCGAGCTCATTTGGGAATAACCCTTCTAATTGTTCACGTGCTGAGCACTTTATCTCTGCAACAACATCATCTCCGGCTGCATGTCCCCAGACCTCGTTTAACATCTTGAAGCGGCCGTATATCCCTACCTGGCCGCGCTCATCCAATTCATTTCGCAGCCTCCTGCTTCCATATCTTATATTGATCATAAATAAGGCTGGGTCCTCCATCTGGGCGATCCTATCCCTGAAGTGGGATTCTTCTGAATAGTCTGCTGCCGCAGCCTCTTCCATGCGCTTATCCGTTAAGATATCGATATATCGCTTATGTTCATATGTAATATCCGGTGAATACTGAGAGACCCTGTCTTTACCCAGCTCCTTGGCCATGCCGAGGGCGCCGCCTGCCTGCATAACGCAATCCTTCATCCGGCCTTCCCCTATCCGGGTAAACCCTATAGATATGGTATGCGGGACGAGATGTCCTCTTCTGACAAGCCTGCCCCATTTACGCTGTATCTGCATGGGCGCGATAGGATTAAGAGGGGTATATAGATTTATATATTCTGTCTCCCCGGGAATCTTCTCTATCTCTTTGATCCTACCTAAAACCCTGAGCGGCGTCTCACCATTCATAAGCTCTACATAGACAAGGCGCTGTCGGTCATTATGTCTGTAGACTCCGACTCCGCGTCTCCTAAGGGCCTTTTGCAGATGATCCTCTAATACACTCTCATCTCTTTGGCCTATTATATGGCGGCTGCCTATATGCTCTAATGCCATCGCATAGGCATTCTTGCTTAAGGCAATCACAGCATGTCTTCCATCAAAGGTTGAGGCTACGCCTCTTCTAATCTCCTCAAAGACAAACTGGCTGAAATCTTCATAAGAGATCTCCCTATGCCCTTTAAGCCTTATCTCCTCAAGTTTCTCACTCTCAAAGAAAACGGTTATTTCGTCGCCGCCGGCCCTGAAGGCAAAACCGCCAAACCCTGCTGCAACGCGGCATACGGTTTCGATGGTAGGCTGTATAATCTCGTGAGTAACAAATTCCCCACCATACATCCCATTTTCACTAATGAGGTTATCGCTGTCGCAGATGCCTACGGTGATTTTTTTACCTGAGGCAAGGAGCTCATTTATACGCGCCTCTCCTTCTTGGGGCGTGAGCAAGTTAGGCGGGGATTTGGCTTCCGTGACTTTCTTCTTTCCAAAAATACGAGGAAGAAAACTAAGAAGGGGGACTATGGCAATACCTGAGAGATGGATTGACTCCGGAGGTCCGCGGTATAAAAACGCGAGCCATGATCTGATTTGAGATAAAACCGCCGCCGATTGCCAAACGAGATATGATGCCATTGTTGCGCCAAGTGTGATTATTCCTATGAGTAGCAGCGGGGGAATTCCGCCCTTACCGCCTTCTTGGCTATCTTTATCCTTATCATCTGTCTTTTGATCCACGGATCCGGCCTTCTTTGTCTGCCTGTACGCAAAACCGCCTATGATAAACCAGCAGAAAGTGTTGAATGCGCTATAGAATGCCGCAGCAATAGCCATATAGATCATGCTCATCTTGCACGGAGAAAAAGTCTCAAAGACCGTAGTAATAGCTGGTATCATCGGAAGCATTATCCAAAACCAGCCAACAAAGAGGAATACGCGTGCTAAGGCAAAATTATGAAAGCTTGACGAAACCTCTTCCTCCGGATATCCGAATGGCTTATGCTCAAGCCAGTTTATAAGGGAGATTATGGCCGCAAGTACGGCTGTAAGGAGTATAAATCCCCATACTCCATTGAAGAGAAGATTGTAAAGCGCTGATGTCCCTTTAAAAAGCATGCTTATTGATAAGAGGTATATAAGGGCGAATTCAGATGTCGCAAGCATCAAGAATCCGATTAAATCGATTGACTCCCTCATCCTCTTCGATATAGATTTGGCTGCTATAGTAATTAATCCAAAGAGCGTTATACTTGCGCCGAGGAAGGCCGTTATCCCTCTGACGAATACCGCTTTACTATGTGGAAGGTCCGGCATCCTATCTATGGCATCATTGGCAACCAGAAATGTCACGACATAGATTACCTGGCTTAAAAGATAGGGTATGCACCCTATCCGGAATTTCTCTTCTTTGTCTTTGTCAGAACCTTCTCTGGGCCCGCTTGAGGTATCGTTAAAATATAACGAAAGACCCAATACAGCAGTGACCCAAATCGCAATCGGCAATAGACCCCCGCTTCCGTGAGCCCCCATCATAAACGGCGCGAGGGTTATTATTAGTAATGTGGCTATGTCAGTGCCTTTTGGGCCGCTCCTTCCTTTATCTTGCTCTTTAACGGCTGCTTCGTGCTCCTCTATAATCTCCTGTGTTATCTGG
>JABMRJ010000032.1 GCA_013202745.1 Candidatus Omnitrophota bacterium | reverse complement strand
TCTTTCTTCCTATGCGCTCTGCGGTCTGTATATCGGTCATAACACAGAGGTCTATATCCTCTTCCCTTAGGTTGAACCGCTCAAAGACGTATTGGAGGGTCATATTGGGCCACCCCTTCTGCCTGCGTCTGCGCGAAAAGCGGTCCTCCTCCTGGAAGAAGACTATTCTCTCATCTTCAATCAGGCATACGCCGCAGCAATGGCTTAACCCTATACCCAGTATCCTCTTCTTCTTCATGAAACCAGCCTCTCAAATGCCTCACCAAAATTGTTTATGCGCGTAACCCATGACCACTCCTCGGTTATGGAGCTGCGCATATTCTCACTCATCTTAAGATATCTTTCCCTATCCATGTCTGCTATAGATTTGAAGGCCCTTACTATCGATTCTGCCGTGGGCTCTACAAAGAACCCGTTAAACTCCGGCCTTATAAGTTCACGCATATTGCCGACACGTGTCGTAACTACAGGCACACCGCTCGCCCCGGCCTCGAGCGCCGGGTTAGGCGTTCCTTCATTAAGACTGGCACAGAGGTAAAAATCTATCCTCTTGTAGTACTCTTTCATATCTTCAAATGAGAGCGGGATCCTTTTAATTTTTTTAGAGACCTTCACCATCTCGGGTTTGAATACTCCAAAAGATTCCAATCTCTTACATGCATCTTCTATCACAGAGAAGTTCTTGGGCCCCCTGACTTTGCCGACCCATCCTATCCTTATATGCTTTGGGTTATACTCCTTACCATCATTCGGCGTAAAAAACTCCGTATCTACACCGTTCGGGCAGTATACCAGATTTGGCAGGACGCCTTTCAACATCTCATAGAGGATCCGTGAATTTGCGCTCACTACCTTAAACTTCTTTAAAAGCCCCGCCGCAAGGTCGAATGCCTCCCTGGGCCCTCTTCCGGGAATAGGGTTTAATGGATCGAGCCCTCCTCCTATATTAGAATGGCTCGTCACCGCGGCCATAAAATACCTATAGTCAGAATCCTTGAATATATTTGGATCATCCTTAATAAGCGCGTGCGGCCCTCTCCATGTTGAGAAGAATATATACCTACTCCTCAATAGGCCGAGCTTCCACAGGAACCTGAAATGCCTCCTTGTAAGGAGCCTGAACCTATATGTCCTCAAGTAGGCCTTAAGGTACTTAAACCTTCTGTGCTGCACCCACCCTTTACTATCGACAACATAATAGATTATGGGGTGTTTCGGACGGCGCCTTATGCCGAGATCCCTTATCATTGCCCAGAGTTTGCCGATTATTATTTTAGGCATCCGGGGAATCTTTTTGATCCCCTTTCCGAAGATATCCTTCTTTGCCAGTGCAGCGAGGCCATCGCTATCAAGCCCCATCTCTTTGGCGTCTTTATGCAGTACCGCCCTCTGGTCCCCATAATAGTGCTGTGCAGTCTGGTAACCGGTATATGCCCCTGCGGGTGTCCCTTGGGCATTAAAGGAGATAAGTGTACCGTCGATATTATCATGCTCCATACCGAAATGTTTTATATTATCACGGTCACATACAGGCGAGAGCCCCATATCGGCGTAGACGAGTGAAAGGAGCGCCTCTGTCATGATCATCTCTTTCGGCGGCAGGCGCTTTATCTTCTCTACCCAATCCTCGAGCACCTTGGGGAAGGCATCCTTAGAGAGCATAAAGAGGCCGCAGTTGAGATGGAAGTTGAGATAACGCTCTAATCCCCACCTCTTTTTGTAATTTACCATCGTCTTCAAGCCGATCCTGCTTCTCGGTATCTTATCTCTATCCGTATCGAGATCCTTGGGGTTAAGAGATGTTATCTTATGAACCCACGCCTTCTTCTCAAAACGTTTAAAGAGTTTTGCCGGGTCTCTTTTCCACAGAATATCTGTGTCGCATATGACGACATCCCTGTCAGAATTTTTTATCTCATACTTCTTGAGCGCAAAGGGACGGAATGCCCACATGCCGTATCCGGCTATATTGACCTCTACAACCGTACACGGGACGCCTTCGACGCGTGAATCTATAAACTCCTTCTCCCAGGCCTTCCCGACTATCACCTCTATGGCATCGTAGCCCAGCTTCTTCAATGAGCGTATCGACCAGACGCAGTATACAAGGTGTTCGAGCCCGGTGCATGAGAAGATGATTACTGGATTCATCCCGCTCTCCTTACTAACCTGTCACGCATATACCTCAATATCCTCAATAGTTCATATTTAATGGTCTTTGACGAATCTTTTATGCGTTCTATGGCCTTAAACCCGGAGATCTTACCGTTAGCATCTACCGGCCTTACATATGCAAGCCCCTTCTTAAACTCCTTTAGAAAAATATTTGTCTCTATCTTATCGCCGAAATATCTCTTCCAGTTACTAAGATAGACTTCCTCTCTACCCTTTCTGCCCGCATCGTCCAGCAGTATGACGGCATCCTTTGATAGATATGGATAGACTTTATAGAGCGAGGCCTCGCGGCTATTATAGTAATAAGGCGGCCCGTCTATTATCACGAGATCTATAGGCCCTACCTTCTTTAAGAAATCCTCTGTCACAGAGTAGAACTGGAACAATTTACCTGCGGAGGTTGTGAACCTTATGGGAAGATGGCAGAATTCTACAGGGCCATCTTTCCCGATGATACCCCTGGGGTGACCCGGAAAATCTTTAAGATGATCTACCGACCATATCCGCTCGACATTGCCTTTTGATGCCTCATTTGCCAGGACAAGCGTAGAGAGGCCTGTTCCAAATTCGAGGACATGTCTCGGCTTGAACTCTTCGCAGGCCCTTCCTATAAGCCGGGCCGTATCTTCCTCTATCCTCCAGCCCCCGAATTCAGGCCTCTTTAAGAAACCCATGTCGTAGCCGGATAATGACTCTCTCGTGATAATATTCCTTATCTCTATTGCCATAATTCCTCTACTTTATCTCCCTCGCCGCTATGTTGCACCTATTATTCTTAAGTACAGGGAATGATCTGCTTAAGATCTCACGGGCCGGAAATAGTATATATGCAAGCGGCGTCGTCATCTTTACAGAGTGCCTATCGAAAAAACTTATAATCCTCTCCTTCGTCCGGACCATGAAGCTCTCTAAGTTATGGCATTCGCACAGGAAATATTCGCTCTTAAGCCGGCTTATATATATAGGTATAGACCTCGATCTCTTCCTCTTGAGCATTTCAGGCGAACCGGTCTTTTGTGGATACCAGACCTTCTTTCCGAATAGTATATTGCCAATCTCATCGCGCACATCGCTCCATTTATCTACAAACTTCGGATCAAATTTATAAAATAGTTCATTGAGAAACTGCGGTGACTGGTAAGGGCTGACCACGGGGATATTGAAAACATTCTTGAGCATCTGATGCCATACACCCATTGCCGTCCCTACGTGGAGGTCATGCAATGCATAATAGTCCCTATCCTTGTGGTTATTATTCTTAGAGAAGATGCCGTCACCATCGGTCCCTATCCATATTATGGCCTTCCCGCCGAACTCCCTTATTATGCCGTCCAACTCCTTTACCCACCTGAAGTGCGCAACGTCAAAGCTGCAGTCACTCGCCACTATCTCCTCTGCGAGGAATGTATTATCCGTCTTATTTTCGACTGGGACGAACCTTTCGAGCTCAATAGCGTTGTTTTTCAAAAAGGCCTTATTTGCATCGATGCTCGGATGGGCCGTCAATGCTATCCACTTCGCCTTCCTCTTTGCGAGTATTATATTCTTGCTGTCCCTGCCGCCCATAAGAAGTATATGGACCCATCCGGGATAC
>JABMRJ010000031.1 GCA_013202745.1 Candidatus Omnitrophota bacterium | reverse complement strand
GGCATACAGGGTAGGGGCCAGAGCCTGAATGCAAGAGAGAGCGGCTTAAATATTCTAGTCTCTGAGCTCGAAGGGACGCCGAATTATAAGACTGCTGTAGCGGATGGTTTTAAGCCTGTCCCGGCAGATAAGGCTGCAAAAGAGGCCGATCTTATACAGATACTTACCCAGGACCATGTCCAGGCAAAGGTCTATAATGACTCTATCAAGTCGAACCTGAAGACGGGAAAGACGCTTCTTTTTTCGCACGGTTTTAATATACACTTCGGCCAGATAGTGCCGCCAAAGGATGTGGATGTAATAATGGTAGCCCCTAAAGGGCCGGGTGCTTTGGTGCGCAGGATGTACGAAGCGGGCAAAGGAGTACCGTGCCTTATCGCGATATTCCAGGAGCATACCGGAAAAGCACTCCAGACAGGACTTGCATATGCAAAGGCCATAGGAGGTACGAGGGCAGGTGTCATAGAGACTACATTTAAAGAAGAGACAGAGACAGACCTATTTGGAGAACAGACGGTCTTATGCGGCGGGGTGACGGAGCTCATCAAGGCGGGCTTCGATACGCTCGTTGATGCCGGTTACCAGCCTGAGATAGCGTATTTTGAGTGTCTCCATGAACTCAAGCTCATCACAGACCTCATATATCAAGTAGGTATACAGGGTATGAGAAAAAGAGTATCTGATACGGCAGAGTACGGAGACCTTACGCGTGGCAGGCGTATTATAAATGAGGATACAAGAAAAGAGATGAAGAAGATCCTTGAGGAGGTACAGTCCGGAAAGTTTGCAAAAGAGTGGATTGAAGAGAATATAGCCGGCAGGCCGGTATTCAATTCGCTTTCCAAGAAGGACGACACTCTCCTTATAGAAAAGATAGGCAGTCAGCTCCGCAACATGATGCCTTGGATAGGTAAGTAGGGAAGGGACGATGGAAAAGATAAAGATATTCGACACTACATTGAGGGACGGCGAGCAGTCTCCCGGCGCGAGCTTAAACGGAAAAGAGAAACTCGAGATAGCGAGGCAGCTTGTAGCGCTCGGCGTAGATGTGATAGAGGCAGGCTTTCCAGCGGCCTCACCGGGTGACTTTTTGGCGGTGAAAGAGATTGCATCGACTGTCAAAGGGGCCATTATATGCGGGCTTGCCCGGTGCAAGAAGGAAGATATAGATATCGCTTATAAGGCGGTCAAGCATTCTGCGAGGCCGAGGATACATGTCTTCCTTGCAACATCTAAGATACATATGCGGTATAAACTCAGGAAGGCCGAAGATGAGATAATCAAGCTGGCTGTCTGGGGGGTCAAATATGCAAAGGGGAAGGTAAGCGATGTAGAGTTTTCTCCTGAGGATGCCTCAAGGACAGACAGGAGATTTTTATACAGGGTTATCGAGGCCGTAATCGACGCAGGTGCTACGACCGTCAATATACCCGATACGGTAGGTTATGCCGTGCCGTTTGAGTTCGGGGATCTCATAGGCTCTATAAAGGCCAATGTCCCGAATATTAAGAAGGCCGTCATAAGTGTCCATTGCCATAATGACCTTGGCCTTGGCGTGAGCAACTCCCTTGAAGCGGTAAAGAACGGTGCGGGCCAGGTAGAGTGTACCATAAACGGCCTTGGTGAGCGCGCAGGAAATGCGTCGCTTGAAGAGATAGTGATGGCGCTTGATACAAGGCGGGATCTCTTTGGTAAGACTACGTCTATAGACAAGAAAGAGATATACAAGACGAGCCGGCTTGTGAGCAAGCTTACGGGCATCCTCGTCCAGCCGAATAAGGCGATCGTAGGTAAGAATGCCTTCAGCCACGAGGCCGGTATACACCAGGACGGCATGCTCAAGATGCGCACAACCTATGAGATCATGAAATCAGAAGATGTCGGCTTTGGGAAGACACGGCTTGTATTGGGGAAGCATTCGGGCAGCCATGCCTTCAAAGAGAGATTGAAATCACTCGGTTTTCATCTCAATGAAAAAGAGCTCAACAGGGCTTTTGATATATTCAAGAAGCTTGCAGATAAGAAGAAAGAGATCTATGACGAAGACCTCGAGACTATTGTAGAAGATGAACTCCGCACCATCCCGGAGCTCTACAAGCTTGAGAGTCTATCCTTTACGAGCGGGACCAATGTAACGCCGCGCGCCGAAGTAGTAATAAATGTAAAGAAGAAGCGGATCCGGAAGACTTCTACAGGAGATGGCCCGGTAGATGCATGCTACAAGGCGATCGACAAGGTCACATCCGTAAAACCGAAACTCATAGACTACTCCATCAGGGCGGTCACGGGCGGCAAGGATGCTCTCGGCGAGGTTACGGTAAGGTTGAAAGTGGCAGCTAAAGAGGTAAGCGGCAGGGGATCGAGCACCGATATAGTCGAAGCGAGTGCCAAGGCATATATCGATGCCGTCAATAAGGCGGCGTATAAGAATAGAAAGTAACGTTATCTGGCGGATAGCGTATAGCGCTTATAAAAACATTGAGCGCTAATTACTATCCGCTAAAGACTATTTGCAGGTACCATGAAAAAGCAATATGGTTTGATAGGATATCCGGTTAAACATAGCAAATCTGCGCTTATGCATAATGCAGCATTTAAGGCCCTGGGCATAGATGCAGAGTATAAGCTCCTTGAGGTTAAACCGCACGAACTTAAGAAGTTCTTCGGGGAGTTTAGGAAAAACTTAAGTGGGGTAAATATAACGATCCCGCATAAGGTTGCTTCTATTCAGTATCTGAGCAGTGTCTCTAAAGAAGTAGAATACATAGGTGCGGTCAATACGGTAGTTATGGAGAAGAATAAGCTTATAGGCCACAACACAGACGTCCTCGGTTTTTTGGAATCGCTCAAAGAGGATCTTGGATTTGATGCCAAGAGGATTAAGGAGACGAAGGCGATCGTATTTGGTGCAGGCGGCGCAGGCCACGCAGTAGCTTTTGGCCTTCGGCTACAGGGCGCTAAACGTATTGTACTGGTAGATAAAGACTCTGGTAAAGCAGCATTACTAACAAACGAGCTTAGCAAGATAAGCGGTATCGAGGTCTTTGATATTCCGTGGGATGACGCAGAGGCTATAAAAGCGACGGTCTGTGACTCAACGCTCCTTATAAACGCGACGAATTGCGGCATGGATAAGAAGGATAAGGTGCTATTGCCATATGAGTTTCTGCATGATGGCCTGGCTATCTTTGATTTGATATATAACAGAGAGACATCTCTTATAGAAGAGGCCAGGAGAAGGTCCCTAAAATTTGTAAATGGTCTCAATATGCTTATAAATCAGGGCGCGATGGCCTTTAAGCTTTGGACCGGCAAGGATGCCCCGATAGATATTATGAGAAAGGCAATATCAGAATGATTAATGGGGACAGCTTGCCGAACAAACCGGGGACAGCTTGCCGAACGAATTTGCACCCGGTACAAGATTCAAGATTAGGAGTTATTGATAGATGAGTACAATTGTATTTATGGTGGGGGCGATAGTTGGGAGTTTTTTGAATGTATGCATATACCGCATGCCTAAGGGGGAGTCTGTAGTTATGCCGCGGTCACACTGCACAGCGTGCAACAAGACTATACCGTGGTATGATAATCTACCGCTTTTGAGTATTCTCTTTTTAAAGGGAAAGTGCCGCTTCTGCAAGGGGCGCATATCCGTTCTCTATTTTTTAGTAGAGCTTTTGACAGCGCTTGCCTTTCTCGGGCTCTTTAGTATATTTGGACTGTCAGTCAAATTTGTAGTATATACGATACTTGCGTGCGCATTGATAGTCGTAAGTTTTATAGATTTTAAGATCCAGGAGATACCGGATGAGATAACGCTGCCCGGTATGGTGATAGGGGTCGCGCTCGCTTTCGTATTTCCTGAACTTATGTCACAGAGAGAGCGCATACCCGCCATTCTTGGTTCGCTTACCGGGCTCTTTGCGGGCGGAGGGATGATATACCTGATGGGCGTTATAGGTAAGATGCTCTTTCGCAAGGACGCTATGGGCGGAGGGGATGTCAAGCTTATGGCGATGCTTGGCGCATTTTTGGGATGGAGGCTTATCGTACTTACATTCTTTTTGGCGCCGTTTTTCGGCGCGGTCGTTGGTATTGCGGTAAAGTTGAAGACTAAAGAGGACCTTATACCTTATGGTCCGCACCTTTCATTGGCGGCTATAGTTGCGCTTCTGTGGGGTGAAAATATATTAAACTGGATATTTTTTAGATAACAGCAGGGAGGATGCCATGTTAAGGTATTTAACTGCCGGTGAATCACACGGAAAGTCATTGATAGCGATACTCGAAGGTATGGTCTCAGGGTTAAAGATAGATCCTGACGCCATCAATAAAGAACTCAAGAGGCGCATGCAGGGCTATGGCAGGGGCGACAGGATGCGGATAGAGAAAGACGCAGTAGAGATCCTGTCCGGGCTTAAGAATGATGCTACCCTGGGCAGCCCGATAACACTTCTCATAGAGAATGCGGATTTCTCTATAGATAAGCTCCCGTCTCTAAGCTGCCCGAGGCCGGGTCATGCCGACCTTGCAGGCGGTCTTAAATACGACCACAAGGATTTAAGGAATGTCCTGGAGAGGGCGAGCGCGCGCGAGACGGCTGCGCGTGTAGGTATAGGCGCTATCTGCAAAATACTCCTGGCAGAATTAGGCATAGACATGCTGAGTCATGTCACCATGATAGGCGGTGTTGAGGCCCATACGAAGGATATCTCATTCGATGAGATACGCACCCTTGCCGAAAAATCTCCTGTTAGATGCGCAGATGAAGCGGCGGCAAAACTTATGTGTGAGGAGATAGACAATGCAAAGGATGCGGGCGATACGCTGGGCGGTTGTTTTGAAGTTGTTATAACAGGCGTCCCCGCCGGACTTGGCAGCTATGTGCAGTATGACAGAAAGCTTGATGCAAACCTCGCAAATGCGATCATGTCTATACAGGGTTTAAAGGGCGTATGTATAGGGCTGGGCCATGAGGTCGCTCATAAGAGCGGCAGCCAGTTCCATGATGCGATATTTTACAAGAAGGACCAGGGATTCTCAAGGAAGACGAACAACGCAGGCGGCATAGAAGGCGGCGTGTCGAATGGAGAGGATATCATCATCAAAGGGTTCATGAAGCCGATAGCTACACTTAAGGATCCACTCCCGAGCGTCGATATAAAGACGAAGAAACAGAAAAAAGCAGATGTCGAGAGATCCGATGTATGTGCTGTCTCCTCAGCCGGTGTTATAGGCGAAGCGGCAGCGGCATTCGTGATCGCAAATGCCTTATGCGAGAAATTCGGAGGTGATTCCCTGGGTGAGATTAAGAGAAACTTTGAGGGATACCTCGAACAGGTAAAGAAGTTTTAAGGAATCTATGAAGAATATAGCACTCGTTGGTTTCATGGGGACCGGAAAGACCGCCGTAGCAAAACGGCTTGCCCGGAAGCTTAAGATGCGGTATATAAGCACAGATGACCTTATCGAGGCAAGAGAGAAGAGACTTATCAAGGATATATTTGCGAAAGCAGGCGAGCCGTATTTTAGAAAGGTAGAGAAAGAGGTGGTCAAGGAAGCGGCATCAGCGGACAACTCTATAATAGCGGCCGGCGGCGGAGTCGTGCTAGATAATGAAAATATGGAGAACCTGAAACAGGGTTGTACGGTCATATGCCTAAACGCAACGGCAGAGGATATACTAAAGAGGACAGAGAGTTACGCGCACAGGCCGATTCTTAATGTCCCTGATCCTTTGGCAAAGATCAAGGAGCTCCTCGAGAAGAGAGCGCCTTATTATAAGAAGGCCGATTACCAGGTGGATACTTCCAATAAGAACCTAAATGCGGTTGTAGAAGAGATAGAAAGAATAGTGGCAAAGACATGAGTGATAAAGATATATTAATAGGATTGAATATAGCCGGTATCGGCTATATAAGATTGAAACGCTTAATCGAGGTCTTCGGAGGTTTAGAGGAGATCTCAAGGGGCGATGAATTTACATTGAGAAAGATAGATGGGATGGGTCCTGATCTTGCAGGGAAGATATTATCCCTTAAAGACGGAAGCGCTCTTGAGAAAGAGCGTAAGCTGATTGACAAGGAGAGGGCCGGCATCCTTACGGTATTTGACGAGGGATACCCTGAAAATTTAAAGAATATATACGATCCGCCCATAGTTTTATATGTAAAAGGAGAGATTAAGCCGGAAGATAAGAGAGCAGTAGCGCTCGTAGGTTCCAGGAGGGCGAGTCTTTATGGTTTAACTATATGCCGTGACCTTGCCGGGGCATTGTCTGCCCGCGGGATAACGGTGGTAAGTGGGCTTGCAAGAGGTATAGACTCAGCAGCGCATAAAGGTGCGCTTGATGCAGGCGGAAGGACGGTGGCTGTGCTTGGAAGCGGATTGAATAATCTCTATCCTCCTGAAAACAAGCTCCTTGCCAAAAGGATAGTAGATTCAGGTGCCCTCATATCGGAGTTCCCCATGGGGATGGCGCCGCTTAAGAGAAATTTTCCCATACGCAACAGGGTGATAAGCGGTCTATCGCTGGGCGTTGTGGTCGTTGAGGCAGCCAAAAAGAGCGGTGCGCTCATAACTGCCTACAGCGCACTCGAAGAAGGCAGG
>JABMRJ010000030.1 GCA_013202745.1 Candidatus Omnitrophota bacterium | reverse complement strand
GGTGCAAAGACGGTTCCGCTCACAGATGGAAGAATGACAAGGTTCTGGATGACATTAGAAGAGAGCGTTGATCTTGTCATGAAATCTTTAGAATGGGCAGAAGGAGGAGAGATACTGGTGCCAAAGGTACCATCAATGAAGATGGAAGATGTAGCCAGGGCCATAATACCTGACTGCAAGATAGAGATAGTGGGCATAAGGCCCGGCGAAAAGCTCCACGAAACCTTGATATCAGAAGACGAGACGAGGAACACGAAGGTAGTAGACGGCATATATGTAATCCTGCCGCAATTTTTTGAAAGAAAGAGGCTCTACAAGAAATATATGGATTGCCCAAACATTCCGGACGGACGTGCCTTTAGGAGTGATAGCAACGATCTATGGCTTAATGAGGAACAGTTGAGGAACATGATCGGGGGTTTCGACATGGAGGTCAAGACCGGCAATGAAGTCTCTTCTATATAGCTGTCAATATATAGACGGTAATGATATCGATGAGGTGGTCAAGGTCCTTAAATCAGACTGGATTACACAAGGACCCAAGATTGGCGAGTTTGAGGCCGCGCTCTGTGAGTACACGAGCGCAAAGTATAGCGTTGCTCTATCTAGCGGAACAGCGGCATTGCACCTTTCATTGCTGACACTCGGTATAGGTAAGGGGGATAAGATCATAACATCACCCATTACCTTTTCAGCGAGCGCAAATTGCGCACTATATGTAGGTGCCAGACCCCTATTTGTTGATATTGACGACAAGACTTATCATCTAGACATAGAGAAGCTAAAGAGTTTTCTAAAGGTCCCTTCAAATAGGAAAGGGGTAAAGGCTATAGTTTCGGTCCATTTTATGGGGACGGTAGCGGATATCGCCGAGATGAAAAAGATCTGCGATAGATACGGGATAAGCATAGTTGAGGATGCTGCCCATGCATTGGGCGCAGCATATAAATTTAAAGACAAATGGATTAAAGTGGGCAGATGCGAAGATTCAAAAGCGACCATATTCAGCTTCCACCCTATAAAACAGATAACAACGGGCGAAGGAGGGGCGCTCCTTACAAACGACAAGAAGATTTATAAATCGGCATTAAGATTGAGGCATCATGGTATAGTCAGAAGCAGTAAGAAGCCGTGGTCTTATGACATCCCCCAGGTAGGGTTTAATTACCGCATTACTGATTTCCAGTGCGCTCTGGGCATTTCTCAATTAAAGAAGATAGATAAAATGATAAATATTAGAAGGAGAATAGTCGGATATTATAATGAAAGCCTGCGGAAAGTAGAAGGAATTAGGCTCCCTTATGAAAGAGAAGGAACAAACGCTTCTTACCATCTTTATGTGATTAGAATGCAAAGAGGCCGCCGTGATAAGCTGTACAGCTATCTTAAAGAAAATAACATCTCCACACAGGTAAATTATATACCTTTGCACCTTTTGTCATACTACCGCAATTTACTCGGGTATAGGCGCGGCGATTTTTTAGTATCAGAAAGATATTCTGCAGAATGCCTAAGCTTGCCATTATACGTAGGGTTATCAAGGCGTGATCAATCTAAAGTTATAAAAAGAGTGAGGGAATTTTTTCAATAATGAAAGACGTTATTACAAAAAAACTCTGTTTGGGGACTGCGCAATTCGGCTTCGATTACGGTATTGCAAATGTAAACGGCAAAATTGCCAGAAATGAGGTATTCCAAATTTTAGAATTTGCGCATAACTCAGGTATCGATACTCTGGATACAGCCCATTCTTACGGAGAAAGCGAAAAGACCATAGGGGATTTTATATCAGGATCAGGGTTAAGCTTCAACATTATATCCAAATTACCGCAACTCGGCGACAATGGCATTGCAGGCATAGAATCGATTTGTCTAGAGACGCTGGATAGGCTCAGGCGCAATAAGATCTACGGCTATCTGGTGCATAAGTCCAGCGATATTGCTGCCTATAAAGAGGGCTTGTGGAGCGCCCTTGAATCAATGAAGGAGAAGGGGGTTATTGAAAAGATAGGTTTCTCTATAAACAGGGTGGAAGATCTCAATTATTTATTAGATAACAGAATATCATTCGATATTATCCAGATCCCTTACAATCTCTTTGATCAGAGATTTAAAGAAAAGATGCCTAAACTTAAGGAAAAGGGCATAGAGGTGCATACCCGCTCAATCTTTTTGCAGGGACTGTTTTTTATAGATATGGATGCAATAGAGAAGAATTTTCAGCCGGCAATGGATTCTATGGAAAAATTGCGCAATATATCTAGGGAGAGCAGAATACCGATTCAGGCTCTATGCATATGTTTTGCCATGCTGAATTCTTCTATAGACAAAGTGATAATCGGAGTAGATTCCCTGGAACAGCTTAAAGAGAATATAGCATCTTTAGAGTATATGGACGAAGTTAAAGATATGCACGGTCTTTTAGAATCGATTAAATTTCATGATGAGGAAGTAATCCTTCCTTGCAATTGGAAGATATGAAGAAAGCAGACGTTATCATACAGGCACGCCTTGGTTCTACAAGATTGCTGGGAAAGGTCTTGCTTGAAGTTCTTGGAAAACCTATCCTGGAATATATAGTCCAGCGCATAAAAAACGCTAAAAGTGTAAGTGACATTGCAATCGCCACTTCAATGAAGGGCGAAGACTTAAGAATAGTTAACCTGGCGGAGAGTTTAGGGGTAAAGGTATTTCGCGGGTCTGAAAAAGACGTCCTGGATAGGTTTTACCAGGCTGCGAAACTCTATAAGATGCAGCATATAATAAGGATATGCGCCGATTGCCCCTTAATGGATCCTGGCATAATCAATAAGACGGTAAGCCTCTATTTTGAGTCTCATGCAGATTATTGCTCAAATATCCTGGATAGGACTTTTCCGGACGGGCTCGATGTGGAGGTATTTACTTTTGGGGCCCTGGAGCATGCGTGGAATAACGCAGATTTGCTTTCTGAGAGGGAGCATGTCACACCATACATCAGAAAGAGAGGGGATATATTTAAATTGGTAAATTTGAAAAACGAAATAAATCTTAGCAGCAAGAGGTGGACTCTGGATAAAAGCGAAGACTTCGAACTTATAAAGTCTATTTTGGAATCACTGTATATTAAAAATCCAGGTTTTAATATGGAAGATGTCCTAAGGTTTCTCGGGCATAATGCGCACTTGGAGGATCTAAACAGGCATATTATGCAGGGCGAAGGGTATTTAAAATCCCTAAGAGAAGACAAGCAGCCGATATAACTCTATATGAAGACGATAATTATAACAGAAGGCGGAAGGCATATAGGTTTTGGGCACATCGCGAGATGTATCTCTTTATGCCAGGCCCTTGGTGAGAAAAAGATAGAGACTAAATTTGTCGTAAACGGAGATAAAACGGTCGAGTCCTTGATAAAGGACAGAGATTTTTATATGTTTGACTGGACAAAGGATAGAAGAAGGTTATCGAGCGTCATTAAAGATGCAGATGCCGTTGTAGTAGATTCTTATTTGTCGGATCTGGATCTCTATGAGGAGATATCTAATACAGTAGAGGCACCTCTTTATATAGACGATTTTAAAAGATTGGACTACCCCCGGGGAGCCGTTCTAAACAGCGCTTTATATACCGAGGAATTGAATTATCCGGATAAGGACAATATAACCTATCTTTTAGGGCCTGAGTATGCCTTATTGAGGAAGGAATTCTGGCTTGTCCCTGAGAAAGAGATAAATAATGATATACGCAGTATTATGATAACCTTCGGCGCTGTTGATAAAAACAGGACTACGCCCAAGGTTTTAGAACTACTAAATATGAGATTTCCACGAATATCGAAAAAGGTTATCATTGGCAAAGGTTTTAATAATATCGCAGATATCGATAAATTGAAGAGAGGAGACGATTGTTTCGTATATGACCCGAGCGCAGATGAGATGAGGGCAGCCATGCTGGCTTCTGATATGAGCATATCAGCAGGCGGCCAGACCCTATATGAGCTTGCAAGGATAGGGATTCCCACTGTAAGTATAACAGCGGCTGATAATCAACTCCTTAATACGGCAGGGTGGCACAGAAAAGGATTTGCCGAATGCGCGGGCAGATACGATGATAAGAATCTCATGGAAAAGTTGCTGGAAAAAATTTCTATCATGAGGGATTATTCCGAAAGGCTTAAGCGAAACGAAATCGGTAAAAGTTTAATTGATGGCAAAGGAGCAGGGCGAGTCGCAAAATGGCTATTAAAACAGTAAGTATAATGCTGACCTCGGCGGGAAGTCAGGTTGCTCCCGGCCTGATAAAAATGATCAGAGAGAATAAAAAGCATAAGACCATTGTAATAGGTGTTGATGCCGGCATAAAAGAAAATTTACCGGGGAGGCATTTTTGCGATCACTTCTTCAGTGTACCCTATCCGGATAAAAAGGGATATATATCGGCAATGCTAGATATTTGCAGGACTCAAAAGGTAGCAGTTATCTTTCCAGGGTCTGATGAAGAGGCTATGATATTGTCGCGACATAAAGAAAGATTTCTCTCATCAGGCACTAAGATCGCCTGTTCAGATGCTAAATCTATCGAAATGAGCCTGGATAAACTTAAGCTAATGGAGCAGCTTAGAAAAAATAAGATTTACACAGGCAAATTTTATGAATTAATAAAAATAAGTGATATCAAAAAATACTGTAGAAGACTGAAATACCCTAAAGAAAAAGTTATAATTAAACCCAGAACTGCGCGGGGTTCCAGGGGCATGAGGATAATAACGCATGATTGCAGCCTTTATGAAAAATTCTTTAAAAATGAGTTTTATTTTACTTCCCTAAACGAGATTCTTAATATCTTTAGAAGACACTCGAAAGAGTTAAGCCGATTTTTCGTAATGGAGTATTTTCCAGGGCCCCGTTATTCAGTGGATATATTAGTGGAGCACGGCAGGGCAGTTGCATCTGTTTGCAGGAAAAAGATATTTCCCATTAATAGCCCGACTCAATTAGCAGATATCGTATTTGATAAAGATATAATCGATTATGCCGAGAATATTGCAGCGCTTTTAAATTTTGATTATTTTGTTCAGGTAGAAGTAGGGCGCAATAAATACGGTAAGCCGTGCCTTATAGAAGTAAATCCGAGGATTGATGCAACGCTCCCCATAGTGGAAGGGCTTGGGATCAATTATTTTCAAGAGATGATTTCTTATGCCTTAAACGGTGCTTTCAGAAGGAGACATTTCAAATTTCAGAGAAAACCCGTAAGATTCTATAGATATTGGCAGCATCTTTTTATAGGGGGATTCGGCAATGGCAATCTCTAATCGAACAAGAAAGATTGTAAAGATAGGCAAGCGTACCATTGGTGACAGATCACCGGTGTTTATAGTTGCAGAGACCGGCACGAATCACAATGGAAATATTGAAGTTGCTATAAAAATGATAGAAGCGGCAAAACGCTGCGGCGCTGATGCGGTAAAGTTTCAGACTATAGATGCAGATGCCAGTTATATAAAGGATACTTTGCCCTATAATATATATAAACACATGAAGTTCACTCTCAACGATTGGAAGAGATTAAAAAAAGCCGCTTTGCAAAATAATATTATTTTTTTTAGCGCACCGGCTGATGTACTGAGCGTAGATATCTTTAAAGCTGTAAAATTGCCTGTAATAAAGATTTCATCAGGCAGCATGACAAATATCGCTCTGGTGCGTAGGATGGCAAAGTTGAAGATACCGGTAATGATCTCTACGGGAATGTCATATCTTTCCGAGGTTAAGATGGTAGTGTCGGAATTCGAAAGAAGAGGCGTAAAGGATCTTATAATTTTTCATTGCACTTCTCTCTATCCTGCAGGGCCGGATCAGTTAAATTTAAACGCTATCAAGGTATTGAGAGAATCATTTTCTTATCCCATAGGATATTCAGACCATACAAGGAGCGATCTTCCATCAGTAGCTGCTATTTGCCTGGGAGCCAGGGTAGTCGAGAAACATTTTACTATTGATAGAAATATCGGCGGTCCGGAACAGAGTTTTTCCTATAGCGCCGTAGAGTTAAAACGCCTGGTCGACAATATAAGATATATTGAAAAAACACTGGGGGATCTTAAAAAATCACCCTCACCGAAAGAATTTGGCGTAAGAGATAAATATAGAAGATGCCTTATTGCCGAAACGGATATTAAGAAAGGCCAGATAATAGGTAGAGATATAGTCGGAATGAAGAGGCCTTTGGTAAAACCCGGGTTAAGTACGGCCTATTTTGAAAAGGTTATAGGAAAAAAATCAAAAAAGAATATAAAGAAAAATTTTCCAATATATTCGGATTGCGTGTAAATATATGAAGAGAGTAACTATTTTACAGGGATTCTGGTCTAAAAAAAGAGAGGTTGTCTTGACCTTTCCGGATAAATGGAAGGTCGATATCTGCGATATGGCAGCTGATAACTGGAAGAAGATCTCTTTAAGGGAAATGAAAAAGGCCATAGACAACCCTATAGGTTGCGAAAAGTTGGAATTCCTTGCCAAGGGAAAAAGAGAAGCGGTGATACTCTTCGATGATATGACAAGGCCTACAAAACCGTATAAAATAATCCCCTATATACTTGAGAAGTTGAAATCCGGGGGGATAAAAAAGAATAATATAAGATTTATAATTTCCACAGGCTCTCACGGGGCTCACAGATTAGACGAATTTAAAAAGAAGCTCGGAAGTGACATAGTTGCTAACTATCCTGTGTATAATCATAACTGTTTTGAGAATTGCGCATATATAGGAATGAGCTCAAGCGGAGTTCCCATATATTTAAATAAGGAGTTTGTATCATGTGACTTAAAGATAGGAATCGGTTCCGTACTGCCGCATGTATACTGCGGCTTTAGCGGAGGAGGTAAAATAGTAGTCCCCGGTATTAGTCATATTAAGACGATAGATAAATTCCATTCTCTCAGAAAAGGGATCTCCGGTCTCGGCAAGCAAAAGAAGAATATTAGAGCCGGGTCTATTGAAGAGGCGGTGAGGATGGCGAATTTTCAATTGAAGATAGATTTTATCATGAACACAAACGGGGATGAGGTAGCCTGTTTTGCCGGTGACCCCATATCGGAATTCAAGGAAGCGGTTCGCTTGGCCAAAAAGGCATATCTTACACCTCACGGGAAGGATTATGACGTAATAATCGCTAATGCCTATGCCAAATCAAATGAAGCGGATCTCGCAATACATAATGTTATTAAATTGCTGAATCCTAAAAGAGGGATTCTCATTCTGATAACGCATAATCCGCACGGCCAGATCAATCATTACCTGCTCCGCAGTTACGGCAAATTTATAAGCGGAAGATGTTTTAAAATAAGGACTTTTTTAAAGCCCAAGGTGAAATATATTATCTTTTCACCTTACAAGGGGCATAGCACATTTGATACATTTGATAATCCGGAATCGTTAATCTGGGAGAAATCATGGAAGCATATATTAAAGATTATAGCCGGTGAATTTTCCAGGCCCAAGATGGCTGTATTTAAGGACGCGACAATCCAGCTTTTGTCGAAGGTATAAATATGAGAAGAGACTTGAATAAAGGCAAAGTAGTTTTGTTTTATCCTTCCTATGAAGGGATGGGTAAGTATCATTGGTTTCCTTTCCCATATCTATATATAGGGCCTTTTTTAGAAAAGGCCGGCTTCAAGGCTATTATTATTGATGCAAGGGTAGAACCTGACTGGAAAAATAAGTTGGCCAAGGCCGCTAAAGATGCTCTGTGCCTGGGGATTACTGCTATGACCGGCTCTGATATAAGGGATGCCCTGGAAGCTATCAGGATATGCAAGGGTATGAATCCGGAAGTACTTGCAATATGGGGAGGGCCACATGCTACGGCCCTGCCGGCAGAGACCTTGCAATCGGCTTGTGTAGATATAGTGGCTTTGGGGCAGGGTGAATATGTAATGCCTGAAATAGCAGGCAGGATCTATAGCAATAAAGATTATACAGATATCTCCGGTATTGCGTATAAAAGAAACCAAACGATTTACCAAAACACCAAGGCTGACCCCAGGCCTTTCGATTATGATCTCTTTCCAGGATTCCATTTGATTAATATTGAAAAATACAGATCCCCAAATAATGTAGCCTCGGTCTTTACTGCTCGAGGGTGTCCGTTCCGATGCACCTTTTGTACGGCCCCGGATAATAATTATTCCGAGAAGAAGTTTGAGCAGGTTAAAAATGAGATACTCTTTATAGTCAATAAGCTGGGGTTTAAGAATATATTTATTCAAGACGGAACATATTTTATCAAAAAAGAAAGGGTAATGGATATCGCCCGTTTTTTTATTACGTCAGGATTGAACATAAAATGGAAGGCCAAGGCCAGGGTGAGTTCTCTATTAGATTATTCAAAAGAAGAGATGATCTTACTAAAAGAATCAGGTCTTGCATCCCTTTTCTTCGGGGTCGAATCCGGCTCAGAACACGTATTGGAAAGAATGCGAAAGCATACAAAACCGGAACAGGCAGAGAGGTGTGCCCAGATTTGCCATGAATTTGGTATAGAATTTTATGCCTCGTTTATGTTTGCAACGCCTTCAGAGACCATAAATGATCTTAAAGATACGATTAATCATATAAGAAGATTGAAAAAGATTAATCCTGGCAGCGTTATTCAAAATTGCATCTATCTACCGCTACCTAGTACACCTATGTACAAAGAGGCCTGCGCAAACGGATATACTTCTCCAAATAGCCTCGAAGGCTGGACCGGCAGGAGCATATCTTCAAGATTTGAAGAGAGAGACGATATAACCTGGATACCGTCGAATATTCTTAGCGAATATATTAAGACATATAACGAAGAATTTGGAGTTTATAAGCATCTTTTCGAAAGGGAGTTGGAGGGTAGCTATAAACCGGTTTTTGATAATATGACTTGCATAAGCAGATCAGAGGAGAATAAGTGATGATAAAGCGGGAGAAGAGAAGGGATATCTTAGTCGTTGCCGCACACCCTGATGATGAGATCCTGGGCTGCGGTGGGACACTTGCGCGCTTAATTAAAGAAGGGTTTAACGCGGCCACCCTTATCTTGGGAGAGGGGATAACCTCAAGAGATACGAAACGTAGAAAGAAGGCCCGGATGGATGATATAAAGAGATTGCAGAACGAAGCCCATAAGGCCAATGACGCTATTGGCGTAAAAAAGCTTTTTATATATCAGTTCCCGGATAATAGATTTGATAAAACCCCCTTGTTGGATATTATAAAGGTTATTGAGAAGGTTAAGGATAAGATAAATCCCAGCATAATCTATACTCACCACTGGAATGATCTGAATGTAGACCATAGGATAGTCTTTAAGGCCGTCTTGACAGCCTGCAGGCCGATGAGAGGGGAAGAGACCAAGGAGATCTACTCTTTTGAAACCCCCTCTGCAACAGAGTGGAATTACCCCAATCGCTTTAATCCCAATGTCTTTATCGATATATCTGAGACTATAGACAGAAAGATCAAGGCCCTCAAGATTTATAAGACAGAATATAGGAACTTCCCGCATCCTCGATCGGATAAATCTGTCAGAAATCTTGCAAAACTACGGGGCAGCGTAGTCGGCCTGAGCCACGCGGAAGCATTTGAATGCGTCAGGGTGATAAGATGAATTCTAAGAGTGTAGCCGTATTGACCTCAAAAGGGAGCTGGTTTCTCCCTTATGCAAGGCAATTCGTTGCAACACTTAAGAATAAGAGATTAAGGCCCGGGCTATTCTATGATCACAGAAAGATCGATGAGAACTACAAAATAGTATTTATATTAAATTATACGCGCCTGATAGGAGCAGGATATTTGCGGAAGCATAAACATAATTTAGTGGTACACGAGAGTGATCTCCCGAAAGGTAAAGGGTGGGCACCATTATTCTGGCAGGTACTGGAAGGCAAGAATGTAGTGCCGATAGTTTTATTCGATGCAAATGAAAAAATTGACGATGGAGATTTGTACTTAAAAGATTATATAAAAATGAAAGGCCACGAACTGAATAGTGAGATAAGAGAAAAGCAGGCGAGAAAAACGCTAGACCTCTGTTTAAGATTTTTAACTGAATATAAAAGATTGAGACCAGAAAAACAGAAGGGTAAGTCTACTTTTTACAAAAGGAGGAAGCCGGTTGATAGTGCATTGGATATGGATAAGACGCTAAAAGAGCAATTTAACTTATTAAGAATTGTGAATAATAAGAGGTTCCCGGCTTTCTTTAGGCACAAGGGATATAAGTACACCCTGAAGATTCGTAAAGAAAAGTGTAGTGGAAAATAGTTTATGAGAAAAAGGCATAAAGGACCTCTTCTTGCAGGTGATAAGATATATCTTAGGCCTATTGTAAAAAAGGATATAAACAGAAGGTACCTGTCATGGCTCAATGACAACAGCGTTGTTAAATACATGATAAACAAGGGTTCTCCAACCACATATACTAGTTTACAAAAATATTTTCAGAATATGCAAAAATCTAAAGATAATATTATGTTTGCTATAGTTACGAAAAAGGAAAATATTCATATAGGTAATGTTAAGTTGGGTAAGATAAATTGGACACATCGATATGGTGACCTTGGAATCATGATAGGTGAGAAAAGATGCTGGTGCATGGGCTACGGACAGGAGGCCTGCCGCCTTCTTCTGGAATATTCATTTACGAAATTGAATTTGAATAAGGTTTTTCTCGGTGTTTGCCAAAAGCATGTAGCGGCGATAAAGCTGTACAAAAAGGTCGGGTTTAAGGTTGAAGGGAGAATAAAGGATCTTTATAATTTTGAAGGCAGGTATATGGATAAAATATATATGGGCATTTCTCAACAAGAGTTTCTTAAGCAGAGGAAAAGGATAAGGATTTATGGCACAGGGCTGCAAAGATAGATATTTCCCGGTTGATATAATAAAGATTAAAGAATACGGAATAGAGAAATGGCGAAATGATTTCTTTTGGCCTGTATCCGACAGCGAATTCTTTGCGTTATATGAGGATATCAGCGCCTCTTTAAGGAGATATATAACCACCCAGCCGGAAGAGATAGGCGATATATTTCTTATTCAGCGGTACCTGGTTACTGAATACCTCCATTTTTTACATGCCTTGAAGGTAATACAGAAGATAGGTAGGCTGGGAATGCGTATTTTATATACAGATCATACGCCCTGGTATAAGAAGCTCACAACAGACCATTATCCCGCGGAAAATCCCATACCGAACATAGGTAGGCCTATGTGTGATCTTTGTAATTACACCTTTTGCAAGAATACAGAGATCACTATAAAAAAGATTGCCAAGAATGTAATATATAACTCAAATCCTCTTAAATGCTTTAAACCAAAAGATAATGAAGAGAACGCATTATTCTGCGGTTCAGTAAGCTCTCTTACGGGTGAATATATTAAAAAGGCGCCATATTATACCTATTTTACATCACCGTCCGATTGGTTGCCGAAAAGATTCACTTATATGATACCCAATAAGAAAGAGAATGCCATAAAAGAGATATCGAGGGCCTTTGCCGATGAATTGAGATCGATAGCCGTCAAAAATGAGATTGAGATCTTTAATGTGCATATTGATCATCTAAGACAAATGATGCAAAACGAATTAATATTTTCTGCCAGAATACTCGGAGCATTAAAAGATGAAATCAAAATGAGAAGAAAAAAAATTCATTTATTGACAGCTAATTTAAATAGTCCGTTTATTAGAGCGCTCTCTATAGCAGTTCGCCGACAAGGAGGGAGGATTACAAGTTTTAGCCATGGCGGCCACATAGGTCTATTTGATACTCCGACAATGGCATTTTCAGAATTTGCGCTTTCGGATGAATTTATTACATATACTACCAAGAGCATTGAACTCTTTGAGAAGATTAAAAAGAGCCATAAACCTCTTAGGCCCGTTAATACCGTAATCAAATCCGCTGACAGCAATGAATACTATAAATGGTACAAGATGTATAACAAGAAAAAATTACCGAAGGAGGTTAAGAAGGTAATGATGGTGGGTTATCTTTATACACATTTAAGAAAACATCTGACTCCGTCCGCTTTAGGATTTATGCAGTTAGATCTTGAACTGCGCATCATAGATCTTCTCAAAGATGCCGGTTATGAGGTATTTTATAAGGCGCATCCTGAAAATTTACCGGAAGTCGAGAGTATTTTTAAAAGCAGAGTTAAGGTATTGAAGGGTTATCTCGAAGATTACCTGTCGCTTGCCGACGCCTTTATTTTTACACATGTAAAGACCACAGCCTTTCCAATAACACTATGTACGAATAAGCTGGTAATCGCTTTTTGTATGGCAGGCAGCCCCATTAGGCCTTTTCCTGAACCGATGGAGCTTTTAAAAAAGAGATGTGATTTTGTTAATATGGAATTTAATGGTCAGAACCGGGTAATCTTTGATGAAGGGCAGCTTTTAAGTTATTTGTCAAAGAACCCACAGCATCCTAATAACGAATTTATGGAAACATACCTTTTTCCTGAA
This sequence comes from Candidatus Omnitrophota bacterium, assembly GCA_013202745.1. Taxonomy (GTDB): domain Bacteria; phylum Omnitrophota; class Gorgyraeia; order JABMRJ01; family JABMRJ01; genus JABMRJ01. The sequence continues at coordinate 44,975 of JABMRJ010000030.1, read as the reverse complement.
AAGGCAAAAAGAGAGAAAGATTGGAGAAAAGATAAATGAATCTAAAAAATAAGAAGGTTCTTGTAACGGGCGCAGACGGATTCATAGGAAGCCATCTCGTTGAACGCTTGCTGGATGAGGGCTGCAGGGTCAGGGCATTTGTTTTCTATAATTCATTTAACTCCTGGGGCTGGCTCGATGGATTCAGCCGTGAAAAAATAGAAAAAATCGAGGTATTTCCCGGAGATGTGCGGGACTCAAATAGCGTGAGAAAGGCCATGAAGGGCGTTGACGCAGTTTTTCATCTAGCGGCGCTTGTCGGCATACCATTCTCTTACCATGCACCCGATTCTTATGTAGATACGAATATAAAAGGCGCATTGAACATACTTCAGGCAGGTATAGACCTTAATGCAGGGAGGTTGTTTATGACTTCCACATCTGAGGTCTATGGTACTGCAGTAAGCATACCCATAGAAGAGACACACCCCCTGCAGGGGCAGTCGCCATATAGCGCGACAAAGATAGGTGCGGATAAAATAGCAGAGTCATTTTACAGGTCATTTAATGCACCCGTTACTATAGTCAGGCCGTTCAATACCTACGGCCCCAGGCAGTCTGCAAGGGCGGTTATACCTACGATCATTACGCAATTATTAAACGGCGGCAGGGAGTTAAAGCTTGGTCATTTGGAGCCTGCCAGAGATTTTAATTTCGTAAAAGATGTGTGCGATGCTTTCATAGCCATTGCAAGTTCTGACAATACTATAGGCGAAGAGATCAATATTGCAAGCAGTGAAAAAGTTACAATAGGAGAGCTGGGGAAGAAGATTATAGGGAAGATAAACCCCGGGGCAAAGATAATATGTGATAATGCAAGAATAAGGCCGGAAAAGTCCGAGGTAATGGAACTTTTGGGAAGCAACAAAAAGATTACAGAGTTGACAGGTTGGAAGCCGAGATACTCACTTGACAAAGGCATAGATGAAACTATAGAGTGGTTTAGGAATAAAGACAACATGAAAATTTATAAACCGGGTATATACAATGTATAAAAAAATCTTTCTGGACGCGCCGAATGTAGGGGAGTTGGAAAAAAAATATCTGAATAACGCTATAGATAGCGGCTATGTTTCGAGCGTCGGGCCGTTTGTAGCAGAATTTGAAGCGGAATTTGCCAAACTCCTCGGGGTAAAGAAGGCCGTCTCCACGCAAAGCGGAACCACGGCTATACATATGGTTTTACACGAGCTGGGTGTAGGTAAAGGGGATGAAGTAATCGTGCCTGCCCTGACATTTATCGCCAGTATAAACCCGGTCTTATATGTCAATGCAAAGCCCGTATTTGTAGATATCGACCCCGTGACATGGAATATAGATGCAGCTGCCGTAGAAAAGGCCATAACAGACAAGACAAAGGTGATAATAGCGGTCCACCTTTATGGAAACCCCTGCAACATGGATCAGATCCTGCGGATTGCAAAGAAACATAATATATATGTGATTGAAGATGCCGCAGAGAGCCTGGGCGCAAAATATAATGGTAATTATACAGGGACATTGGGAGACTTCGGGTGTTTCAGTTTTAATGGAAATAAGGTTATTACCACCGGCGGCGGCGGGATGATTGTTGGGAATAGCCCGAAGAAATTAGAGCACATAAAGTTTTTGGCCAATCAGGCAAAGGATAGATCGAATGAGTCCTACCACCCTGAGATAGGTTTTAATGACAGGATGACAAATATAGAAGCAGCGCTCGGATTGGCCCAGCTAAAGAGACTGGAAGGATTTCTGAAGAAGAAAGAAAGATTTAATGAGATATACCGGAATGAATTAAAAAGTATAAAGAAGATATCTTTCCAGGAAACACTCACTAACGCAAATAGCTCTTACTGGCTTGTATGCATATTGCTTAAAGATATCGATATACCTTTACTCCAGAGCAACCTTAAAAATAAGGGTGTTACTACGAGAAGAATCTTTATGCCGATAGTCGAATTTCCGCCATACAAAAGGTACAAAAACCATGATTATAAAAACTCATATAGAATTTACGAAAGAGGGCTGTGCCTGCCATGTTCAACATTAAACTCAGAAGATGATATATATTCTGCTTGTAAAATCTTGAAAGGATGTTTAAGATGAAAGTCACATTATTCACAAAACCCGAAAAGTATACAGTAAAAGAGGTAATAGAGTACTTAAAGAGGCATTCAGAGAAATTAACTATATATCCGGGAGGGGTGAAGGATCCTTTTCCAAAGCAACCTTATAATGAATCTCCAGATATAATAATATCCTATCTATCACCATGGATAATTCCCAGTAAGATTCTAAAGAGGACAAAGCTCTGGAATATCAATTTCCATCCCGGCCCTCCGGAGTATCCTGGTATAGGTTGTTTTAATTTTGCCGTCTACAACAACGAAAAGACCTATGGTGTTACAGCCCATATCATGGACAAAAAGGTTGATACGGGCAAGATAATATCGGTAAAGAGGTTTCGTCTGCTGGAATCCGATTCGATATATAACCTGAGCATGAAAAGCTACGACGAAATGTTTTCGGCATTCTTAGATGTTATGAATTTTGTTTTGGATAGAAAAGAACTTCCGCATTGCACTGAAAAGTGGAAGAGAAAGCCTTATAAGCGTAATGATTTAGAGGCATTATGCAAAATAAGCCCCAGGATGTCAAAAAAAGAGATAGCCAAAAGGATAAAGGCATCCACTTATCCTGATATGCCTGGTGCCTATATCGATCTGAGCGGTTATAGATTTGAGCATGATCCCGATAACAGGGTAACTAGAAAGAAACAGTTAACCTCTAAAAAAAGAGGTTATGGCGTGAGAATACTCGGTATAAGCCCGGATATCTGGATTTCTTCAGCGGCCCTGATAGAAGACGGTAAGATTATTGCTGCGGCTCCGGAAGAGAGATTCGACAGACAGAAGATGTCTAACGCATTTCCTAATAAAGCGATAGCTTATTGTCTTGATAGAGCAGGGATAACGATTAATGACATTGACTACATCGTCATGTCGTGGAATCCGGCATTACATATAAAATCGGCAAGTATGAGATATTCGAAACCTATTAGATGGCGCGGTGAATATCTATATTCAACACCAAGCTGTCTCTTGAACCAGTTCTACAGCTCAGATCCTAAGCACATAGAACAGAAGATCTCCCTGAATGGCAAGGATCTCTCCCTCTTTTTTATTAATCACCATGATGCGCATACCGCAAATGCATTTTTACTCTCTCCATTTGAGAAGGCTGCAATACTTACGATGGATGGGAGGGGTGAAAATGAAACATGTCTATTTGCGAAAGGGAAAGGTAATAGCATAAAAAAGATTCAATCTGTTATGATGCCGCATTCACTCGGGTTATTCTACGGGGCCATTACCGAATACCTGGGATTCAGGCCTGATTCCGATGAGTGGAAGGTCATGGCATTGGCCTCTTATGGCAAGCGAGACAATAAATATTATAGGAAGCTTAAGAGTATCATAACATTGAAGAAGGACGGCACCTTTGAGCTTGACCTATCATATTTTACCTTCTATCTCTTTGACAGGCAGCATACGATGTATACTGAAAAGCTCATAGAACTTTTAGGGCCGGCAAGGGAAAAGGATAGCAAGATAAGTGATAGGCATACGCAGATAGCGGTTGCTGCACAGCAAATATTCGAAGAGATAGCCGTCCATATGCTGAATCACCTCCATGCCGCGACCGGATGCAGCAAACTCGTTCTTTCCGGAGGATGCGCTATGAACTCCGTATTTAACGGGAAACTGCTGGACTTGACGCCCTTTAAAGAGCTCTTCATCTCTTCGTGCCCAGACGACAGCGGTACTTCTATAGGAGGAGCGCTCTATTTATACAATTGCATACTCGGCCATAAAAAACGCCATTTCCAGCAGCACAATTATTGGGGTCCGGAATTTTCTAACAAAGAGATTAAGGAGGTCCTCGATAAACATAAGCTTAAATATACCTTCCATAAGGATATCGAGAAGATAACGGCAAGACTTATCTCAGAAGGCATGCTTATAGGCTGGTTCCAGGGGAGTATGGAGTTTGGCCAAAGGGCGCTTGGTAACCGTTCCATCCTGGCAGATCCGCGCCAGGTAAAGACTAAAGATATCGTAAACAAGGCGGTTAAGTATAGAGAGACCTTCCGTCCTTTTGCACCTTCGGTATTGGAGAAGTATACAAAAGATTATTTTGAGACATCCGGAGGCAACAGCGTGCCTTTTATGGAGAAGGTCTGCAAGGTCAAAAAAGATAAGAAAGGGCTTATTCCGGCGGTTGTACACATTGACGGGACGGGAAGGCTCCAGACCGTTTCGGAAGAGATGAATCCGAGTTTCTACGGATTGATATCGGAATTTAACAGGGTGATGGGTATCCCTGTGGTCTTGAATACCTCTTTTAATATAAATGGCGAACCGATAGTCTGCTCACCCCAGGATGCAGTGCGGACATTCTTTTCATGCGGCCTGGATTGTCTTGTGATGGGGAACTATCTAATCTTTAAAGGAAAGTAATGTATGAGTATCTTTATAATAGCAGAGGCAGGCGTTAATCATAACGGAGATCTGGGAATAGCCATGCGGATGGTAAATGCTGCTTATGATGCCGGGGCAGACGCCGTAAAGTTTCAAACCTTCAGAGCAGAAAGGATAGTAAGCCGTTTTGCCTCTAAGGCGGAATATCAAAAAAGAAGCACAAACGGCAGGGAGTCACACCTCGATATGTTAAAGAGGCTGGAATTGGATATAGATGCCCATAGGGAACTTATGAATTATTGCACCAAGAAGGGCATATTATTCTTGTCGAGCCCATTTGACATAGAGAGCGTAGAGCGGCTCGAAGAGCTGGGCTTGAAGATATACAAAATACCATCCGGCGAGATAACGAATTTCCCTTTTCTTAAAAGAATAGGATCCTTGAATAAGAAGGTTATACTATCTACCGGTATGTCGGAGTTAAGAGAGGTGGCAAAGGCACTTGATATATTAAAGGGGGCAGGATTGCATAAGGATGATATAACCGTCCTGCACTGTAATACAGAATATCCGACACCATTTGAAGATGCCAATCTATCGGCAATGATTACTATAAGAGATAAACTTAATGTAGAGGTTGGTTATTCAGACCATACGCCGGGAATTGCCTTACCGATTGCTGCAGCAGCATTAGGGGCAACTGTTATCGAGAAACACTTTACCCTTGATAGAGGGATGGCCGGCCCGGACCATCGCGCCTCTCTGGAGCCGAATGAACTAAAAGAGATGGTCTCTGCGATTAGGGCCGTGGAAAAAGGGCTTGGCAGTGGCATAAAAAGGCCAAGCGCTTCCGAGCTTAGGAATATCCCTGTAGTACGCAAGAGCATAGTTGCCGAGCGCGATATTAAGGAGGGGGAATTGTTTAGCGACAGGAATATTGGGGCAAAGAGACCAGGTACAGGTATAAGCCCCCTAAGGTGGCCCGATGTAATAGGTAGAGCGGCAAAGAAAGACTTTAAGAAGGATGAGCAAATAGAGCTATGAGGATTCTATTTATAGGTTCTGTTGAGTTCAGCAAAAAGGCACTTTTAAAGCTGATAAAGCTGAATGCAGATATAGCAGGTGTTGTTACTAAAAAAGACGCAGGCATAAATGCAGATTTTGCCGACCTTGCTCCAGTCTGTACCGAGAAGGATATTCCTTATAAGCATGTAGAAGATATCAATTCAAAAGAAAACATAGATTGGATGAGGCGGATAGCGCCTGATATTATGTTCTGTTTCGGGTTTTCACATCTGTTAAAAGAGGAAGTATTGCAAATCGCCCCTATGGGTGTAATAGGATACCATCCTGCCAGGCTGCCGGAAAACAGAGGGAGGCACCCGCTTATATGGGCCCTCGCGAAAGGATTGGATAAGACCGCTTCGACCTTCTTCTTTATTAAGAAAGGCCTTGACGATGGTGATATATTGAGCCAGGCAGAGGTTTTAATAGATTATAGTGATAATGCGAGGTCTCTTTGTGATAGGGTTACAAAGAGAGCCCTGGAGCAGATAGAGGATTTCCTGCCGAAGCTGAAAGACGGAACATTTAATAGGATTCCGCAGGATCCTGCAAGATCGGGTTATTGGAGGAAGAGAGTAGAGAAGGATGGCGAGATCGACTTCAGGGCTGACAGCAGGACAGTGTATAACCTTATAAGGGCCCTCACAAGGCCTTATGTAGGTGCGCATGTTTCATATAAAGGTAAAGGAATAAAGGTCTGGGCTGCAAAGGAGGTAATGGTAAATTCAAAAGAGATTGATTGCGGCAAAGTTCTCGATGCGGCCGAAGGCAATATATTGGTTAAATGCGGCGACAATGCAATCTTACTTACAGAACATGATTTTGCAAAATTACCAAGAAAAGGAGACCGTCTATAATGAATAAGGTACTGATCCTTGCTGTCCACCCGGATGATGAGACCCTAGGCTGCGGAGGCTCCCTTCTAAAGCATAAAAAGAAAGGCGATAAGATATACTGGCTTATTGCCACGAGCATAAAAAGCGAGCAGGGCTTTAAGAAGGATGAGATAGCCAGAAGGGATAAGGAGATAAAGTCTGTTGCAAACATGTATGGATTTGAGGCCGTTAAGATGCTTGATATTCCTACGACACAGGTGAAGGAGTTTCCGAAGCAAGAGATGGTTAAGAGTATATCAACAGTATTCAAGGCCATTAAACCGAATATACTTTATCTGCCGTTTAACGGAGATGTTCACAGTGATCACAAAGTAATCTTCGAGGCCGCATACAGCTGCACAAAGACGTTCCGCTATCCATTCCTGAACAAGGTTTTGATGATGGAGACGATAAGCGAAACAGAATTTGCACCTCCCACGAAAGATTCTGTATTTGTGCCGAATTATTTTGTGGATATAAGCGAATTTATAGCGAAAAAGATCGAGATCATGAAGATCTTTAAGAATGAGATAGGAAGACACCCGTTTCCAAGAAGCGTAAAAAACATAAAAACTCTCGCAACCTTCAGGGGCGCAACAGCTGGTTTTAAATATGCAGAGAGCTTCATGGTTTTAAAGGAGTTGTCTAAATAACTATGACTAAAAAAAGTAAGAAAAAGATCTGCGTCTTTACGGGTACAAGGGCCGAATACGGCCTTTTAAGACCGCTTATGGAAGAGGTAAGGAAGGATAAGGCATTTAAGCTCCAGATAGTAGCTTCTGCCATGCATCTTTTACCTGAGTTCGGGTCAACATATAAGGAGATCGAAAGGGACGGGCTTAAGATAGACGAAAAAGTAAAAATTTTTCTAGAGGATGATACGCCTGTGGGCATAAATAGGTCTGTCTCTTCTGCTATTTTAAAATTGAGTAAGGCTTTTGTGAAGTTAAAACCAGACATGGTAGTGATTTTGGGCGATAGGTTTGAGGCCTTTTCAGCCGCAACCGCTGCTATGATATGGAGAATACCTATAGCACACATAAACGGGGGCGAGGCGACCTTTGGCGTGATAGATGAGGCGATCAGGCATTCCATAACAAAGATGAGCCATCTCCATTTTACATCTACGGACGAATACAGAAAGAGAGTGATACAGCTGGGCGAGCAGCCTGACAGGGTATTTAACGTAGGGGCAACAGGGCTGGATAGTATAAAAAGGATGAAGTTTTTATCCAAAAAAGATCTGGAAAAGGAATTAAGTTTTAAATTTGCAAAACGCAATCTGCTTGTTACGTTCCATCCTGTTACTCTTGAAAAGGGGACATCGAAAAAGCAGTTTGGGAACCTGCTTAATGTGTTGGATTCACTTAAAGGTACACATATAATATTTACGATGGCAAACGCTGATACAGAGGGCAGGATAATAAATAAGATGATAGATAAGTATGTTGCAAAGAGGCCGTATAAATCAAAGGCATTTATCTCCATGGGGCAGCGAAAGTACCTTTCAACAATGCAGTTTGTCGATGCAGTTGTTGGAAACTCATCGAGCGGTATCATTGAGGCCCCAAGCTTTAAGATAGGCACGGTCAATATAGGCGATAGGCAAAAGGGGAGGATCAGGACAGAGAGTATTATCGATTGCAGCCCCCGTAAGGAAGATATAAAAAAGGCCATTAGAAAACTCTATACGCCGGAATTCCAGAAAACCTTAAAGAGAATAAAGAGCCCATACGGGGATGGAAGCGCTTCAAAAAGAATAGCAAAGATAATAAAGACAGTAAAGGGGCTGTTGTTAAAAAAGGAATTTTACAATATAAGATGGCGTATATAAGAGTTATACCGAGGCTCGACATAAAGGGGCCGAATCTGGTAAAAGGGATCCACATGGAAGGCCTGCGCGTTTTAGGCAAGCCCGAATATTTTGCGCGGCATTATTACGAAAACGGGGCAGACGAGCTCATCTATATGGATGTTGTTGCGAGTCTATACGGCAGGAACAACCTTCTGGGCATAGTAGAGCGGACCGCGAAAGAGATTTTCATTCCTCTTACCGTAGGGGGTGGATTGAGAAATATAGATGATATAAAGGCCGTTCTTAGGGCCGGGGCTGATAAGGTCTCCATAAATACCGCAGCTATGCAAGATCCCGAATTGATACGCAGGGCATCAAAGCGTTTTGGCTCATCCACTATAGTTATTTCTATTGAAGCGATAAGAAAGCCGGATGGCGGTTACGAGGCCTATACCGATAACGGCAGGGAGAGCACCGGGGTAGATGCCATGGAGTGGGCGGTAAGAGCAGCGGAATTGGGCGCAGGCGAGATAGTTATTACATCTATTGATAGAGAAGGAACGGGAAAGGGGCTTGACTTAGAACTTACAAGAAAGATTGCAGAATCCGTTTCCATCCCGGTTATAGCATGCGGCGGCGCCGGCAATAAAGAAGATATTAAAGACGTAATTACACAAGGAAGGGCAGACGCCGTAAGCGTTGCGTCAATACTCCATTACGACATTGTTATGAAGCATGAAAACAAGGGTGATTTCTCCGGTGAAGGCAATATAGAATATATGAGAAATAAACGTTCATTTTCAATGATAAACCATACGTCGCTTCAGGATATAAAGGAATTCCTTATGAGAAGCGGTATAGAGTGCCGCGGTTACAAAGCGGAGAAGCTTTATGCATGATAAAGATAGCCCTATAGCTGCAATTATAGATTATGGCATGGGTAATCTATTCAGCGTGAAACATGCCTGTCTGAGCGTGGGGCTTAAGGGCGTGCTGACATCATCCGAAGAAAAGATCCGCTCAGCAGATGCCGTGATCCTGCCGGGTGTCGGGGCATTCCCAGATGCAATGAACGCATTGAGGGATCTCGGCTTAAGCAGTGTTTTGCGCGAAATAGCGGGCATGGAGAAGCCTTTTTTAGCTATATGTCTCGGTATGCAGCTGCTTATGTCAAAGAGCATGGAGTTCGGGTGCCATGAGGGGCTGGATATCATAAAAGGAGAGGTTAAGCATTTTGGCAACCCGGTTGATCAGCTGGGCGGAAGGCTAAAAGTTCCGGAGATAGGATGGAACCGTATATATAAATCGGCGCATAAAGAGAACAGCGATATGTGGTCCGAGACGCTGCTTGACGGTCTGGAGGGAGGGGAATATATGTATTTTGTCCATTCTTTCTATGCAGACCCCCAAGAGAAAGATATAGTTCTGTCAGAATCCCAATACGGAAATATCAGGTTTTGTTCAAGCCTACGTTATAAAAATATATTTGCGTGCCAATTTCACCCTGAAAGGAGCGCTTTAAGCGGTTTGAAAATTTATAAGAATTTTGCATTAAGTACAAGGAGGTCTAAAGGTGATAGATACAGAGAAGATCCTGGAAGCGCGATACGGACTGCCTGAAAAGGTTATATTCTGCAAGCGGTGTGTGATGTCGAATCAGCGTCCGACATCTACTCATGAATTCAAACATTCACAGGACCATAAGCACAGGAGTATGCATATTGACGAAGAAGGTATCTGTGATGCATGCCGTTATGCAGATGTGAAAGAGGGCATAGATTGGAAACAAAGAGAAGAGGAGCTACTAAGGCTTCTGGATAAGCACCGAAGGAATGACGGCTATTACGATTGTGTCGTTCCCGGAAGCGGAGGCAAGGACAGCGCATATGCCGCCCATATATTGAAATATAAATATGGCATGCATCCGCTTACAGTGACATGGCCTCCTGTTATATATACTGATATAGGCTGGAAGAATTTCCGCAATTGGATTGAAATAGGGGGGTTCGATAATATTACATTCAAGCCAAATGGCAAAGCCATGAAGCTTCTTACCCGCCTTTCCATAGAGAACCTCTTACATCCTTTCCAGACCTTTATATTGGGGCAGAAGAATATTGTTCCTAAGGTAGCGGCAAAGTATGGGATACCTTTAATATTTTACGGCGAAAATGAGGCAGAATACGGTAATCCTGTAGCTGATAACTCAACTTCTTTGCGCGATAAGTCCTATTACGCCATGAAGGACTTATCAAAGGTATACATGGGAGGAGTATCGATACCCGAGCTTATCGAAAAGCATAAATTGTCCCTCAATGAATTAAGCGCGTTTTTGCCAATGGACAATAAGGAAATTGAGAAGATTAACCTTATAGTCAATTATTTGGGATATTACATCAAATGGACGCCTCAGGAGGCATACTATTATGCTGCCGAACACACAGGGTTCCAGGCCAATCCGGTACGCACAGAGGGGACATATAGCAAATACAACAGCCTCGATGACCGTATAGACGGTTTTCATTTTTACACAACATTTATAAAATTTGGGATCGGAAGGACTACCTATGAGGCGTCTCAGGAGATAAGAAATAAGCACCTGACGCGCCAAGAGGGAGTGGCGCTTGTAAAGCGCTTCGACGGTGAATTCCCGAAACAATATTTCAAAGAGGTTATGGAATATATCGGAATGGATCCTGAGCATTTCCTTGAGTTATGCGATAGATTCAGGTCGCCGCATTTATGGAAGAAGGAGAACGGTAAGTGGTGTCTCAGGCACCAGGTTACATAGAATATAAAACTGGCAATAAAGGGAATGGTGAAAATATGACAAAAAAATTGGAAGATCTTTTTATAACAGGCAAATATACAATAAAGAATGCCATGAAGCATATGGATAAGGGATCCAGGAAGATACTCTTTCTTACCGATAAGAAACGTAAGCTCATAGGCACTATTACAGACGGAGACATACGGCGCTGGATACTTACTGACGGTGATTTGGGCGCAAAGGTTGATAAGATCTATAATGATAACCCCGTCTATGTTGACAGGTATACATCCAAAAGAAGGATAAGGAAGATTATGCTGGAGGCAGGTGTAAATTCCTTACCTATAGTAGATGAAAACAAAAGAATTGTAAATCTTCTCTTCTGGAGCGATGTGATAAAGGATGAAGCCGGCATGCCAAGTAAGGCGCAGGCCCTTAAGATACCCCTCGTTGTAATGGCCGGCGGCCAAGGCAGCCGGCTCGATCCTTTTACTAAAATATTGCCGAAGGCCTTAATACCTGTCGGTGATAAGCCTGTCATCGAGTTGATAATAGATAATTTCAGGGAGCATATAACAGACGCCATCTATTTTATTATAGGTTACAAGGGCGAGATGATAAAGTCGTATTTTGATAATAGCGGAGCAGAATACAAGGTAAAATATATTTACGAAAAAGATAGGGCGCTTGGAACAGTAGGGGGATTAAAACTTTTACCCCGGACCATTTCGAATACATTCTTTTTGTCAAATTGCGACACTATTATAAAAGCCAGATATGATGACATATATAGCTTTCATAAAAAGAATGGTTACGACTTAACAATAATATGTTCAATGCAGCATTTTGTAGTCCCTTATGGAGTCGTAGACATAAATTCCGGAGGGGAGTTAAAAAAGATAGAGGAAAAACCCGAATATGATTTCCTGGTCAATACAGGGATGTATCTTGTAGATAAGAAGACATTAAGGTATATTCCAAGAGACAGAACTTTTCACATTACCGACTTTATCAAAAAACTTAAAAGAAAGAAATGTAAGATCGGTGTCTACCCCGTAAGTGAAAAATCGTGGCTGGATGTAGGGCAGTGGGAGGCCTATAAGGAGACTACAAAAAATTTTCAGGGTAAATTATAAATGAAGAATACAAAGTATGCTAATATCAGAGGGGTGATACACGCAAGAGGCGGTTCCGTAAGGCTGCCGCTTAAGAATATAAAACGGCTGTGCGGCAAGCCGCTTATTTCGTATATGATAAAGGCAGCGCTTGAAAGCAGGCTATTGGGCAGGGTGATAGTCTCAACAGACCATCCAAAGATAAAGGCTGCTGCGTTAAAATACGGCGGGGAAGTTCCTTTTAGTCGGCCAGAGAATATCTCAGGGGATTGCGCCTCCACGCTGGTTACCCAACACGCAGCTTACTTTATCGAAAAGAAGGAAGGCAAGAAGATTGATATTATCGTCACCCTGCAGCCTACATCGCCATTTTGTAAAGGAAGCGACATAGACGAATGTATTAAGCTTCTTTTAAGAAACAAAAATTTAGGCTCCGTCTTTTCGGCTGTAGAGATTACGGAATATCCCGAATGGATGTTTACACTCAAAGGCAGGAATAAGGCAGAACCCTATATCCCCGGAAGATGGAACGGGAAGAGGGCGCTTCGGCGCTATCTTAATAAAATGGTGGTGCCAAACGGCGCAATATACGCGACAAGGAGAGACAATCTATTTAAAGAAAATGCGCTTATAACCAAAATGACGGCGGCTTATTTGATGCCAAGAGAGAGATCTGTTGATATAGACGAAAAGCTGGATTTTGAATTTGCAGAATTTATGGCTAAAAAGAGGAAGTTATAGAGGTTAAAATAAGATGAGAAGATATTCAATGCGAAAAATAAAAGAATCCTATAATAAAAAAGCAGATAATAATTCGTTTATATTGCGTAATATATTTAGGCCAGGTTCTTTCTATCTTGCTTATCTGCTGATGGGGGCAGGAGTCAGCGCAAATCTCGCTACCATCTTTGGTCTTGTTGTGGGTTTAATATCTCTCCTTTTCTTTGCCATGAGTGATAAGGTATTTTACTTGGGGACATTATTTTACATATTATACTGGTTTTTCGATTTTGCTGACGGAAACATTGCGCGTGTATCTAATAGCGCTTCATATTATGGAAAATTTTTGGATGGCATGGTGGATGCGCTCATTGAGACGCTATTACCGCTATCTATTGCGATTGGCCTCTTTATTAAGGAAGGCGATATCTTTTATATCGCTGTCGGCACATCTATATCGGTATCGCTGCTCTTTGCATTTTTTGCAATAAATAGAATCTCCTTTTTTAAACGGTGGATCGAGATCGAAAGAGGCTCCGGAGGCAATACCAAGGAGCTGAATCCTCTTAAGTCTACCAGGCTGCCCATGAAGAAGATATTCAATTTTCAGACAGATTTTAAGATATCTTTGCTCTTAGCCGCAACCTTTACAGGGATGAATAAGGTTTTATATATAATATTTGCAATTTCCATATTCATATGGGCTGTGATTTTAATTATTGCAGCACTACAGGATGCACGAAAGAACCTAAGGCATGCCCGAACAAGCAGGCTGGATGCGCGTTTTACAGATCAAAAACAGGTGCTCCGGAAAGGCCAAGTATGAAAAATATAATAGTGTGGGGAGTTTCGATTCGCAATTGGCTATGGCTCCCTCTGTCAAAAAAATTTAAAGAGCACTATAATACTAAGGTACATTTTATATGTGTTAATATACAGGACATTGAGTATTGGAAGCGCAATGATAAATCTGGGATAATAGATTCATTCATAGCAACAAGCCATTTTTTCCAGGAATATGACAATTGCACTGGCCCGACTGAGGATATATACAGGCAGGCGAGACAATATGAGGATAAATACGGTATTTTGGTGTCTGATGCCCTGCAAGCAGATAGGCACTTAGGGCGCGGTTTTTCATCAGCGGGAACCGGCCATCCAAGATCGAAATTGAGCCAGAAAGCTACCTACATTAAATCAGTAAATATTTTCAACAAATGCATGAGGTTCTGGGAAGACCAGATAGAAAGGACTAACCCGGATTTAATTATCGGAGTTACTTCCGGAGTAGTGGGAAAGACTTTTTCTGCCATAGCCAGAAAAAGAGGGATACCCATAAGGGCTTTAGCATCGGCCAAGCATCAATCATACTTTTATTGGGCCATAGATGAATTTTATTCTTTTCCCGCATTAAAAGAGAATTTTGATCTAACAAAGAATGCATTCAGTGATATTGAACATAAGGAATTGAATGAGATAAAACGTCTTCCTGTAACGGCTATGAACTATAAAAAATATATGCAGTATTCTTCGATATGGAACCTTTTAGAGAGAGTTATAGCTCGATCAATGAACCATCTTTTTAAAAGACATAAAAAGATAATTTCGATGGGCAATTACAGGCTTTCAGAGGATATAAAATATATCTATAGGATGCACAGAGAGATTAGAGATGCGCATAAGCTGAATTTGATATCCCCGGAAAAGCTTAAGGGTAAGTCTTATGTGCTCTATCCACTCCATGTTGAACCCGAAACCGCACTCAGTATGCTCAGCCCTGAATTCAATGAGCAGATGGCACTTATAGAACTACTGGCAAAAAATCTTCCGGCCGGCACATTATTGGTTGTTAAAGAACATCTTGCCAGCATAGGAAGAAGGCCCAGAGATTTTTATTCAACGCTTCTTGAAATACCCAATGTTGTGATGGTGCCGCCTCATGTATATATCTTCGAGCTTGCAAAAGATGCGAAGGCCGTGGCAGTTATTACGAGTACCCTGGGTGTTGAATCGGCTGTCTATGGCGTGCCTGTTATATCATTCGGCATGCATAATAATTTTAGATTTCTACCTCACGTATATACGGTTGAATCGTGGAAAGAGCTAAGGCCGCTTCTGGTTAGATTATGCAAGGGGGATACAAAAGAGGATAGAGAAAAACGCCGTAAGGATGGTATGAGATACCTGGCAGCGCTCAAGGCCTCGTCCATAAATTTAAGCTGGAGTGATTACAACTCTAAGAAGAGAGAACCCGCAAGCGCGAAAGAGACCGAAGTCCTCTATTCAGCGTTAATGAAAAGCATAAATTTATCAAAAAATCGGGATAGCGTAGATATAGAAAAATACTATAATGATAAGACTAGCAACAAAAGCTGATAAGAATAGCTGGGATGCATACCTCGGCAGGTTTTCATATAACCCTCCGATGAACCTCTATGCATGGCGCCAAATACTGGAGGATACTTATAAGATAAAGACATTCTTCTTTATCGCCTCGGGAAGCGGCGGTGATATAGAAGGAGTCTTGCCCACTTATGTAACGAAGAGCATAAGAGGAAGGAAGAAGTTGTACTCCTTAAGATACGGCTGTGTAGCCGATAGTAGCGATATACAAAACGAACTTTTTTTGCATATGATCTCTTTTTGCCGGCGAAATGGGATCGAGTCGGCCCTTGTGACATCCGGAAACCGACGTGTAGATACGGACCTGGGAGAGTTGATAAAAAAGACCGTTATAATAGATCTGGCGCAGGATGCTGAATCAACGTGGAGATCTTTGAGAGATAAAACCAGAAATATGATCCGCAAGGCCGTAAGATCCGAACTGGCAGCAGAGAAGGGATTCTGCAATTTAAAGGAGTTTTACAAGGTATATGTATCGAGCATGCTCCGGAAGGGATTACCGGCGCATTCTTACACATTTTTCAAAAATATAGCTGAGAAGATGAAGGATAAAACAGAGCTTATTGTAGCAAAGAAGGATAATAGAGTTATAGCCGGTATCCTTATTTTATTTTCAAAGGATATAGCTATCTATCCTTTTCAGTCTTCTTTAGAGAGTCATCGTAAGTTTGCGCCGAACGATTTTCTGATATGGGAGACGATGAAGCTCTGCCTGGATAATGGAATAGGCCTGCTGGATATGGGAGAGTCGAGAGAAGGGGGGACGGTCTACCGGTTTAAGACAAATTTTGGCGGAAGGCCAAGCGATATCTATTATTACTCTACCCCTAATCCGGGCAGGATAGGCAAAGAAAAGAAAGAAAGTCAGGGTGCTTCGCTGAAAAGAGCAATCCTATCGATCTCACCGTCACTTTTAGGAAAGAATGTGGCACACTGGATAAAAAGGAGTGAGAGGATCATTTGATAAAGAGATTAACCGACTACTTATTCAGGTTTTATAAAGGCAGCTTTTTTCAGGCTGACGTAGATACAGATTGCCTAATTGAAGATATGGATATGGACGGCTGTGTATTTAAGGAAATTCCAAATGAATGTTTCGGGATAGATCCCATATTTGCGGATAAGAAGAGGTTTCAGAGATTCCAAGCCCATAGCGAGAAGGGGCACCGCTGTTACGGTTTCTTCGATAAAAAAAATTCCATAGCTTCATATTTATGGAGCTCAATTCCGGATGAAGAGATAGAGATACCATGGGTATTTGATAACAAGCTTGTTTTAAGGCAAGGCGATGGTTATGTATGGGACTGCTTTACCGCCCCAAAACACAGGGGAAAAGGCTTTTATAAAAACGGTCTGCGGAATGCAAGATCTATCCATTTCAAGAAAGGCATAAAGAGGGTTTATATATGTTGCGCTGAAGGTAATCTCCATTCAAAGAGGGGCATTATCTCTGCCGGGTTCAAGGAGATCTTCGCATTTTCTGTGGTTAAGATAGGTCCCATGTGCATTGTGAAGAAGGACAGCGAAAGGGTCAAAATAATAAGCAAAAGGAAGAGCTATGACATTATCGGCTAAACTGGCGCGACTAAAAGATTTTATCAGGAAACTTGCAATGCTTGCGGCATCCAGATCTCATTACAAGTTTATCTTGAAGGACTGGATCTCTTTAAAAGACCTGAATGTCATGGGAAAGGTTTTGGAGACAAAGCGTTTTTCTCAGAATATAAATCCTATCATAATGCCAAAACCTGACGCGAAAAGGGCACTGGTGATAGCCCCGCACCCGGATGACGATATCATATCATCAGGAGGGGCTATGCTTAAGCTGATGGAAAACGGATCCAGAGTTAAGGTAGTATACTTGACTTCAAGCGATAAATGGTCTTCAATCGACAAAGAAGGAGAAACGCCAGCGTCTCAGGCATTAGAATTTGAAGAAGACGCAAAGAGAGTAGCGGGAAGTTTAGGCACAGAGATAGAATTTTGGCGGTATCTAAGCGGGGGGATTAAGGTAGATGAAAATGCCATAAAGAGGCTTAAAGATCTCTTTATGGATTTGAGGCCGGACATAATATTCCTGCCTTTTATTGCCGATGATCATGATGATCACAGGCGCAGCGCGCAGCTCTTTTACGAATCGTTTAAGTCTTCCAGAGATTTAAATTTTGATATCTGGGCTTACCAGGTCTACTCTACGGTGCTGCCCAATGTAGTGGTAGATATAACAGACGTGATGGACAAAAAGACAGATTTAATAGACCTCTGTCAGGCGAGAAAGAAAAGCAGAGACTGGGCGCATTATACACGCGGGCTGAATGCCTTCAACAGCCGTTTTCTAAAGACAAACAGGCCGGGATACGCAGAGGCCTTCTTTGTATTACCTGCAAGAGAATATCTGGATCTATGCAGTCTCTATTTTGAACATCCCGGAGAGGATCTGTATAGCAGTGATTTTTACAAAAAGAATTAATTCAGGTGTAAATTATGGATATTAATATAAAGCTGCATTTTGATGATAGGAAGAGATATGCCTGGTATCAGCAAAAGGCAGAAGATAAAGAGATATGGGTTAGCGGCTCCGGGTTTTTAAACGGCCTATTCCTTAATGCCGAGTCATTAGCAAAGACCTTTTTACATAATGGCAAATTGACTTTCGGCACCTTTAAAGAGAAGATAAAAGCATTAAACGGCAATTTTATTGTCATAGTAAGGGATGGGGGGAGCTGTATTGCCGCAGTTGACCACATTCGGAGCATCCCCCTCTTTTATGTTAATAAAGGTAATCGCTTTTATATATCAGACCGGGCATTGTGGATTAGGGAGAAATGTGACTGCCTTATCCCGGATAAACTGTCAAGAGACGAATTTTTATGCACAGGGTATGTAACGGGCCAGGATACACTTTTTGAAAATATAAAACAATTGCAGGCCGGTGAGTGCCTATATCTTGGCGGAGCAGAAGATGGTGAGAGTATTTTTAAGAAAGAGCGCTACTATCGTTATTTAAGCCACAAGCTTTCTCACAAGCCTATAGATACCCTCATTGACGAATTGGACAAGGTTACCCAGAATGTTTTTGAAAGACTGGTATCCGGAGTTAATGGAAGGACCATCGTCGTCCCTTTAAGCGGCGGACTCGATTCGAGACTGGTTGCTTCAATGCTAAAGAGGGCAGGATATGATAATGTTATATGTTTTTCGTACGGCCGAAAGAATAATAAAGATTCGTTAAAGAGTGAACGCATAGCTAAGGCGTTGGGCTATAAATGGTTTTTTGTAGAGTATTCCGAGAGGAAATGGCGGGAATGGTATAATCATAATGACTTCAGATCTTATTTTAATTCGGCGGATAACCTCTCCTCGCTACCTCACATTGATGACTGGGCTGCAGTAAAGGAATTACGCGATAACGCCCTTATTCCAGATAATGCTGTTTTTGTGCCTGGCCACACTGGAGATTTTATCTCAGGCGGCCATTTGAAATATATATTTGATTCTACAAAGAAACTTACCGAAAAGGAGCTGGTTACTAATATTATGCAGAAACATTATGGTCTCTGGCCGGTTAAATTGAAGGATAAAGATCTAAACGCGATGCTTAAAAGAAAGATCAGAAACTCTCTTAGAGATTTAAAGAAAGAGACGGTTCAGGATATGGCATCCAGTTATGAATATTGGGAATGGCAGGAACGTCAATCCAAATTTATCGTCAATTCTGTAAGGGTTTATGACTTTTGGGGTTATGATTGGAGACTTCCTTTATGGGATGTGGAGTTTATGGATTTTTGGAAAGACATGCTTTATGGTTTTAAACTCAATAAAAAATTATACACCAGGTATCTTGCCGATTCCGATAAATACGGTCTCTTTAATCCGAAAATGGACAGAAAGAGTCTTGCCGGCATGCTTATGGAAAATATTTATAAGAGGCGAAATATACCCTTTTTAAGGTGGATATTGCGGTATTATCACCTATATAAGAAATTTTTAGACTATTTTAAGGATGACCTTGCAAGATATGGTATTTATGGCTATACGGCTTTTATCAAAAATCTGACAAAGACTAAACATATAAATTCACTTTTAACAAGATGTTACTTGAATAATATAACTAAGTTTCATGAGGGCTGTTATGCCGAAGATACTCGTCATTACTAGAATATATACCTCTATGCTAGAATCATTTAAGACTAAAACCTGGCAGCCCACTGGTATGCCGGGTTATTATAAATTGTTGGAGGGCCTGGATAAGGAGTGGGAAGTAGATGCAATATGTCTGGGCAAAATCCCACATAGGGGCATAGATAAAAGAGAATTTCATAAATTTGATAACTCTGATGTAAAGTTTCACGTACTCCCTTACAATAATGTAGCGATCCTTGGCAGGTATCTAAGCAGGGTCATAAATGAAATTGAGCAATTCTTTTCTTGCCTGTCAATCTTTATGAAGAATGACTACGATCTTGTTTATGTAGATAGGGTAAATATAGTTTACGGCGCGATATTCGCTACTTTTTTTAGGAAAAAAGTAATAGTAAGGCTTTTTGGTGTATGTCTTCTCATAAAAAGGATGGAGGGCTTTAAGAAATGGCTCAAAGAGCCGCTTCGTTATCTAAGCTTCAAAGCACCCTTTAAATATATAATATGCTCAAAGGACGGCAGTGATGCTAAACACTTTTTTAAAAAATTTGTTAATAAAAGAATTCCGTATGAAATTTTATTGAATGGCGTAGATAGGACCGAGGATAGCGGATTGAGTAAGGATGACACAAGCTATTTGCGAAGAAAATATAATATTCCCAAAGAGCGCAAAATTATACTATTTTTAAGTAGGTTGGCCGAAGACAAGAACCCGGTGTTATTTGTAAAGGCGTTGAGTGAATTAAGGAAAAGATGCAGCAATTTCTTCGCAGTTATGGTCGGCCACGGCCCGCTAAAAAGCGCGCTGTTAGAAGAGATTGGCAAGAATAGGCTGGAAGATTTTGTAAAGATAGAAGACGCAGTGGAGCATAATATTGTTTACAAGTATTTCCATTCGACAGATATATATGTCTCATTGAGTTCTATGGGTAATCTGTGCAACACAGTGCTCGAAGCGATAAATGCAGGGAAGTGTATAGTAACATTCCAAAAAGATGAAACAGGGCATACCGATTTGGATACAGCCGAGATATTATCGGATAAAGCCATCTTTATAGACAAGGGCCGGATATTAGAGGAGCTCCCGGGAGTGTTGGAGCGCCTTTTAAAAAATAATGACAGAATAAAAGAGCTATCCGTGCTGACGCGCGGCCTATCGTCAGGGCTTTTGAAAAGCTGGGATGAGAGGATAGAATACGAAATAGAGATTTTTAGGAGAATAATAAATTCTTAGTTTAACAGGATTTTAAAAGAAAAGAGGCTGGATATGAAGAATATAGCAGTTATAGGATGCGGAGGATGGGGAAAAAATTTAGTCAGGACATTTTATCACCAGAAGGCACTCTGTGCGGTCTGCGACATTGATAAAGAGAAATTGGATGATATGCAGAACGGATACAAGGACATTTATTATACCACCTCATATAAGGATATCTTTAGAGACGCTAAAATAAAGGCGGTTGCTATTGCGACACAGGCGGATACGCATTACTCACTGGCCAGGGAGGCCCTGCTTTCCGGAAAAGATGTTTTTGTCGAAAAGCCGCTGGCATTAAATTATAAACAGGGAAAGAAGCTGATGGATATAGCCAGGGACGAAAGCAAGATCTTGATGGTGGGCCATATTCTACAGTACCATCCTGCGGTTATTAAGTTAAAAGAACTCATAGATAATGGTGATCTGGGGAAGGTGCGTTATATCTATTCAAACCGGTTAAATATCGGAAAGCTGAGAAAGGAAGAGAGTATATTGTGGAGCTTTGCTCCTCACGATATTTCGGCAATACTGATGCTGCTTGGGTCCGACCCGATCGAAGTGGGTTGTTTTGGTGAAGATTATCTGAATGAGGGTATCTTTGACGTCACTTTAACTACGCTTTTGTTCAAAAATAAGGTAAAGGCACATATATTCGTTAATTGGCTCCACCCCTTTAAAGAGCAGAAGTTGGTAGTTATAGGTTCAGAAGCTATGGCCGTCTTTGATGACCTAACTAAAGAGAAACTCTTTATCTATCCGCATAAAGTGGAATGGAAGAACGGAAATATCCCTGTAGCCCATAAGGCAGAGCACTATTCGGTGGAAGTAGAGAACAAGGAACCGCTTATGGAAGAGACCAAGCATTTTATAGAATGCATCTCTGAAAGAAAATCACCAAGGACAGATGGCCGTGAGGGGATAAGGGTGTTAAACATATTGGAAGAAGCGGAAAGGGTTCTAACAAAGAACCCGCTTAGAGAGGGTATAAGTATATGAAGATAGTCGTCTTTGCCTACAATTTTCCGCATAAAAAAACACAGGATTTCCTGAATAGGCTTGCCCTCTTTGGGATAAGGCCGGATCTGGTAATAGCATCTCCGCCGGTTAAGCTGAACCTTCCCAAGAGTTCTTTGGAAGATAAGTACAGAGATAGTGATCTTATCGATCCCAGGACTTTATGTGAAAAATTTAATTTCAAATATATGGAGGGTGATCATAATTCGAAAAAGACACAAGGGATATTAAAAGAAATTGCGCCGGATATAGGTATAATAGCAGCAGCGAGGATATTAAAGAGGGAGATAATAGAAACATTTAAGATAGGGATAGTCAATTTTCATCCAGGGCTCATTCCTGAAAATAGAGGGCTCAATGCTGTCAAATGGGCGGTTTTCAAAGAGATCCCGCAAGGGATGACAGCACATTTTATTGACCACAGGGTGGATGCGGGCAGGGTTATTAAAAGGGTAGGTGTACCTGTGCGTGAAGATGATGCGATAAAAGACATAAACCTGCGGATATACGAGACAGAAGTCAATGAGCTGATACCTGTTATTAAATCTATCATTAAAAATAGATACGAGATTACAAATATAGATTTAAAAGATAACGGGTATCATCCTCCGGCAGGCGAAGAGATTGACAGGGCAGTAGTCGAAAAATTTTGCCGTTATAAAAACAAAATGGTAACCAGATAACACCGGTATACACTTATGTTAAAGGTAAATATACTGACGACACCAAATTATCTGAACTCTCTGGCGTTCAGTTTTCCTCTTCTGGTAAACAGAAAAATACTTGCAGATAAAGGGATAGATGTTGCTTTGTACTATTCACATAAGAAAAAAGAGCTCCTTGAGTGCGACGCGATGTTTATCGATAGTAAATATTTCTGGGATTGGTGGTTCGATTATGAGGATGATGTTTATGATATCCTAAACAGATTCAGACAGCATGCCAAGGCGGTATTGTGGTTCGATACTTCAGACTCAACCGGCACGCCGCAGTTTAAGCTTATGCCTTATGTAGATGGTTATTACAAGAACCAGATATTGAAAGACCCTATGATGTATCTAAACGATTATCATGGCTACAGAATCTACGCTGACTATTACTACAGGAAATTCAGGATAACCCATGAGAAGGTAAGCCCATATGTAGCGAAACCGCTTGATCCTGCGCACATAGAAAAAATAGGTATTTCATGGAATTCGGGCCTCAATGATTACGGATTACTTAGTACGAATTTCAGGATATTGGGCGTAGTTGCTTCACGCCTAAAAAGGCATTTGCCGTTTAATATAGAGTATGCTGCGAGGTTTACTCCGGCAGGCAGAAAAAGGAGTTTAGACATTACTGCAAGACTTGGATTTAGCCATGATAGAAATTTTGTCGCTTTTCACAGAGGACTCCTTGCAAATAGGCTGAAAAAGTTTAGTGTAAATACAGATTTTACAAATAGGTTCTCTTATTATAGAGAACTGCAGAACGCAAAATTGAGCATCAGCCCGTTTGGCCTGGGGGAGGTCTGCTATAGAGATTTTGAGACTATAATAAGCGGAGCGCTTCTTATAAAACCTGATATGGACCATGTAAGAACATGGCCTGATATATATAAGGATGGCGAGACATATGTCAAATGCGAGTGGGATTTTTCGGACCTTGAGACGCGGATCGATGAGCTCCTCACGAGTCCAAAGACGGTGGAGAGGATAGCGGCCCAGGCACAGGAAAACTATCAGTATTATATTTTTGGTAAAGGCAGAGATGAATTTTGCAATAGGGTCTGCCAGATAGTAAAGAAACATATCAATTCATAGGATGGTATAAAAATGATTAAATATTTTGTTGAATATTTTACGCAATTTAGAAAACTTCTCGGGCGAAAGCTCTATTACCTTTTGATCTTTATGTCTGTAGTTGCTTTTTTTGAAGGTATAGGTATAACCCTCTTTTTGCCTATACTGCAGGATGGGTTTGGCGAAAACAGACTGTCTCAAATATTAAAGGCAATATTCGGCAGTTTGGGTATAGTTTTTTCCTTTACGGCATTCTTGTGGCTCATACTGATCTTTTTTGTGTTAAGGTCCGTATTTCTTATAGCTTACGCAAGGTATTTCGGCAGGATTTCTTCTAATCTAACTATTACGCTAAGACAGAGAGTGCTTAAGAATATCCTTGAAGCAGACTATCTTTATCTGCTCCAAAAGGAGGTAGGCTATATAAATAACGCGCTTATGCGGGAGGTAAGCTGTGTAGTTGAGTCCTTCAGCACATTTTCACAGACGCTGAGCTGTGCCTTCTATGCAATAGTCTATATCGCATTATCGATATTACTAAACCCCAAGGCTACGCTGATCCTTGCAACTGTAAGCCCCTTACTTATTATCCTTGCCAGGGGCTTTAATTTAATTACAAATAAGTTATCCGGGGAATTGAGTCATTCATACGGTAAATTCCAGTCCGCCACTATTCAGGCCTTAACCAAATTTAAGTATTTCAAAGCTACATCTTCACATGGCAGGATTTCAAAAATAGTGGAAAAAGAAAATAAAAAGATTGCTTGCTTGCGGTATAGGATGTACCTGCTGCAGGCTTTGGCTAAAAATATCTTTGAGCCTTTACTCGTACTTGTTATAGTAGCCATTTTATTTTATCATGTGAGCATTCTAAGAAAAAGTGTGAGCGAAGTGATATTCCTTATATTTCTCTTCCTGCAGGTTGCAAGGCAGTTTTTAAATATGCAGCTACACTACAGGAAATTTCTGGCAGCAACGGGCAGCATAGATGTCTTTAATAGCTTGGAAAAAGAGTTGAACGAAAACAAAGAGAAGCTGAATCTGGATGGCGCCTTGCCGGAATTCGATAGAGAGATAGTATTCAAGGATGTCAACCTGACCTTTCCAAACGGCAAGAGAGCTCTTGATGATGTAAATATTCAGATTAAGCCGAAGTCGGTAGTAGCTGTCGTTGGCCATTCCGGTTCCGGCAAATCGACTATCGCAAATATGGTTGCAGGTGTTTTGAGGCCGATAAGTGGACAAGTTATGTTTGGCAGCGTGAATTACAAGAGACTGAATATCAAGGCATTAAGAGAAAATATCGGATATGTTACTCAAGAAGATATAGTCTTTAATGCAAGCATAAAGGATAATATATCTTTATGGGATGAGAATATTGACTACGATAAGTTAAAGAAAGTGATAGAGATTGCGCATATAACAAGTTTTGTAAACGGCCTTTCTGAGAAGGAAGACGGAATGCTCAGCGACAACGGGCTCGATGTTTCAGGAGGACAGAGGCAGAGGATAACGATAGCCCGTGAATTATACAAAAATACAAAACTTCTCATACTGGACGAGGCGACAAGTTCTTTGGATAGCAAGTCTGAGCAGAGGATTCATGAAAACCTCCAGGAGTTTAAAGGTGAAAAAACAATTTTAATTATAGCGCATAGGCTTTCTACAATTAAAAAGGCAGATTATATATATGTAATGGATAACGGCAGGATAGTTGAAGAAGGCACCTTTGATGAGCTTTGTGTAAATAAAGATACCAAATTTTATCAGCTTTATGAACTGCAGAAGATTTAAAGCGCTTGAAGGCGGGATATAAAGAATGTGCGGGGTATTATCAGTTATCTCACGTAAAAATGTAGCGATAGACAAGGATAGGCTGCTTGGGGCCGGTAAGAAGATGGCGCACAAGGGGCCGGATGCCCAGCAGGATATTCTTTGACGGCATGGAGGCCTAAGAATAGAATATGAAAATAGCCCACTTAATCTCAACATTCCTGCCCTCCAAGGGCGGTGCAGAGATTTGTGTCCATAATATAGCAAGTGAGCAGACAAAGAAGGGGCATACGGTTAAGGTCATAGCACCAAAAAAGAGTGCTCCATTGCCCTTGAGTTACGAGGTTATACATCTTAAGCCAAGGTCTGTCTTTCTTTCAGCGTTTCCCTTTATAAGAAATATATATTTTGTAAGACAGCTCGAACGCATACAGAGACTACATCAGTTTGATATATGGCAGGTTACGATAGGCTATCCTTTTGGTGTTGCTGCAATAGATTTTTTTAGGAAGAATAAGATACCTTGTGTCTTGAGGTGTTCAGGAGAGGATATACAGACAGAACCTGAAATAAAATACGGCATACGTCTACGCAGATGGCCTAATTTTTTAATAAGAAGGTATTACCCGCAGTTTAACGGCCACATATCTATAATTGACAGCATAACCAGAGATTATTTAAGCATAGGGGTTAGCAATGAAAAGATCTTTTACATTCCCAATGGTGTCAATAAGGGCTTTTTTGGCGCTGCTGCAGACAGAGATACATCAAGAAAGAGACTCGGCATCGATGCTTTCAAAAAAGTTATTCTTACAGTAGGGAGAAATCATTCTAAGAAGGGTTTTGACAAGATACCGTATATTATTAAATCCCTTTCGAAAAAGAGGGATGATTTTGTATGGCTCTTAATAGGGCGCGGTAATGAAAAAATAGCCAGGATGGCACGAAAGGAAGGCGTGGGCCGCTTTTTAGTAGTAAAGGAGAGTCTCACTGATGGCGGTACAGAAAGCCGGAGGGATTTTCCAAGCAGGGAATTGGTGGATATTTATAAGGCCGCGGACCTCTTTGTTCTACCTACTCTTATAGAAGGATGCAGCACCGTTATAACCGAGGCGATGGCAGCGGGGCTGCCCATAATATCTACAGATGTTGATGGGGTAAGGGACATGGTTACGCATAATGATACGGGCCTGCTTTGCGGGAAACATGACTTTGAGGGTATGGCAGAAAACATAAGCGCTATTATGGATGATAGAGGGCTTTATAAAAGGATAAAAAGAAACGTCTTGGCAAAGACAGAAGGCCTGGATTGGTCAAACGTAGCCGATAAATACTTAAATGTTTATGAAGAAATTATCAGAAGAGAAAAAGGATAAAAAGAAGCACCTGCTATTCTTTATACCTTCTTTACGGTATGGAGGAGCCGAACGCGTTGTTGTTAATCTTTCACGCGCCCTGGTTGATTCCGGCAGGTATCGCGTCTCTATTTTACTTCTGGAAGGGAGTGCCGACTATCCCATATCCGATGATATAGAGGTTACGAGGCTCTATTATGGAAAGCGCGATATATTCAGCAAAACACGTTCTTTAATATATGATCCTTTTATACTAAAAGACTTTGTTGAAAACAATGATGTAGATATAGTTTTAAGTTTTATGCAGAGGCCCAACGTAATCAATTTGATGGCAAAGGCATTCGGGGCTAAGCACTCTCCGTGTGTTAATGTAAGAGTATGCCTGACAAAGCAGTATGAAAACATACCCCGTTTATTCAAATTTATATGCAGGATAGCCCTTGAGCGATTATGGAGATATGCTGAAGTAACCTTTGTCAATTCATATGTTATTAAAGATGAAATAGTAACCTATTTCAAGGTTGAGCGAAATGCTATAAATGTAGTTTATAATCCTTTATATATCAAGGAGATTGAACATTTTGCCAAAGAAGAGGTGGAGGAAGAGTGGTTTAAGCAGAAAGATATCCCTGTTGTCATAAATGTGGGAAGACTTACAAAGCAGAAAGGCCACATATATCTCTTAAGGGCAACGGCCCGGATAGCGGCAAAACGGCCTATCCGCCTTGCTATTATCGGAGACGGCGAGCTTAAGGAGAAGCTAATTAGAGAGTCCAAAAGGCTGCGTATTTATGATAGAGTGCTCTTTATGGGTTGGCAGAAGAATCCTTATAAATATATTATGCGTTCAAATGTCTTTGTTTTATCATCGCTCTGGGAAGGTTTTCCTAATGCCGTATTGGAATCTATGGCCTGCCGTTGTCCGGTTATCGTGAACAATTGCCCATCCGGCCCTTCTGAAATGTTATTACCCGAGAGGCAGGAGATGGATGATATTGTTGAATCAAAATACGGCATACTGATTAATAAATTATCTATATCGAACCTTTCAGATGCTATTGAACGCATTTTGGACAATAAAGATCTTTTTAAAAAATATGCAGATGCAGGGATTGAGAGGGCAAGCCAGTTCGATCTGCTTCCCATTGCTAAAAATTACGAAGAGTGCTTATTAAAGAGTCTAAAGGATTATAGAAAGGAACAGCATGTCTTCTAGGAGATTTAAATTCTTAAAAATTGAGAATTATATTATTTACCATTTTCCTTATCTGCGGCATTTTAAGTATATGATGATAAATAAGAAGATAAAGCATAACGGGAAATTGTATTATCAGCAAAGACTCCAACAATCTTTAAATTCATGCTTAAGGCCTTTGCAACTTACTAAATTACGAGAGAAGCCCGGCGGTCATCTAATTGAACTCAGCAATATTTGTAATCTAAAATGCCCAATGTGCGGGACGCATCTTGCCAAAAGAAAAAAGGCGCACATGGATTTAAAGATATATAAAAGATTGTTGGAGCGTATAAAGGATGAGGGTGTGAATGCAGTCTCCTTACACACAGTCGGGGAACCCCTTGTATATCCTTGGCTAAAAGAAGCTATATCCATAGCAAAGAAGATGGGTATTGAGGTTCTGATCAGCACTAATGCCAATCTTCACCAGAGACTGAAGTCTGTCTATGAAGCAAATCCTGATTGGGTTAAAGGATTTCGCTTTTCTGTGGATGCTGCTACCCCTGAAACATACGAAAAGATAAGAGTTGACGGAAAGCTGGCAAAAGTAATAGAGAGCTGTGAGTGGGTAGTCAAGACCAATAAAAGACGGCATATGTCTAACATATCATTATTTATCAACTGCGTTATATCAAAGGAAAACATCAAAGAGATGGCAACTTTTTTCCGTGTGTTTTCCAAATATACCTTTCCAGAAAATATACATTTCGCTCTTATTAATAGCTTGACGCCAGATACAAATTATTTTGATGAAAAAAAATTACCTTTCCCAAATTTATATCAACGGAAGATACCATGTTCCACTGTTTTTAACAGTATATTTTTTAATAATAAAGGCAAGGCTACACTTTGTTGCCGTGATTATGATGACCAACTGATAATAGGTGATGCAGTCGAGCAGCCCATCTCTAAAATATGGCGTTCTGAAATTGCACAGAAAATCAGAAGGCAGCATTTACAGGAAGAGGAGATGGTGATCCCGCAATGTAAACAATGTTGTGTATCAAAGCCCGGTGTGGGCAGGGCTCTCGATGATTTTATCCATCTCCTGCAATTTACAAGCCCTAATTTCAATAACCAGGAATGGAGCGAAAAAATTTTATCTTTTCTAGAAAATTTGAACTCACTATTGGACAAATCTGAAACAGGACAACAGAAGGAAGTCTTAACTATGATTGAAAGTTTTGTTTCCAAGGGAAGCTGACAATTTGTATCTTTTGCCTATATTAAAAGGTCTCGGGACCTATATCCCGGGGTTACATAAGATTGCATCGAAAGGCACGGGTGGAACGATATCTGCCAGATATTGTTATTCAGTCTGGCTGCGGCACCTTGTCCTTGCGCAAAAGCACGGGCTTTCGATCCAGCCGGAGGTTGTTGCCGAACTTGGGCCGGGAGATTCTCTGGGGATAGGTCTGGCTGCCCTACTCTCAGGTGCAGATAGGTATTATGCATTGGATATTGTAAAGCATGCTTTGGCAGATAAGAATATGGAAATTTTTGATGAATTGGCAGAGCTTTTTAAACGACGCGAAATGATTCCCGGGGAAGACGAATTTCCGAGGATAAAACCTTATTTGGATTCATATGAATTCCCTGATCATATTTTGACAGAAGAACGCCTTGAAGGGGCACTAAGACCCAGCAGGATAGAAGCGATAAGAAAAGCCCTTTTAGATAGAAAAAATAGATGCTGCTGCGGGACGCAGATAGCATATTTTGCTCCCTGGTATGCTGCAGATATTATCAAAGAGGGATCTGTTGATATGGTATATTCGCAGGCTGTATTGGAACACGTGGATGACCTTTTAGGGACTTATAAGGCTTTATATAGCTGGCTCAGGGATGGTGGCTTTATGTCACATCAGATTGATTTTAAGGACCACGGCACAGCAGGCGAGTGGAATGGCCACTGGACTTACTCAGATGCTATCTGGAGATTAATAAGGGGAAAGAGACCATACTTGTTAAATAGGCATCCACACTCAAGGCATATCAGGTTTATAAAAGAGTGCGGCTTTGACATTGTATATGATTCTAAGGTAAAGAGTGATTCCAGGATAAGCATCGGAGACCTATCATCAAGATTTTCAGATATCTCAAAAGAAGATCTGACGACAAGCGGGGCTTTTATACAAGCGGTTAAAAGGTAATGGAGAATATCAGATGTCAAAAATAACCAGGTTTTTATTTATAGTCATTCTTCTTTTTCTCATAGCGTCTTTATTGCCATTTGGCACCTTATTGGGGCCGAAGGTACTGCGTGACTACATCAACAGAGAATTGGCCCACAAGGTAATAGCAGAGAAGGTAACACAAGGGGCTAAATCTGATGAGGAGAAGGCGATCAGATTGTTCGACTATCTATGCACGCACATTTTTAAGGTAAGCAATGTTTATGCCGTAAATGAGTTTCCGTTAAATGATATACTGAGGGGCTCTGCCTATTGCGACCAGCAGGCAAATACCCTTCTTTGGCTGGCAAGAAAGGCGGGCATTAAAGGTCGTCTTATATTCTTGCGCGGATATGATGAAGCTTCACACCACTCGGTCTGCGACCTCTATATAGACGGAAAATATAGGATCTTCGATCCTTATTATGCCATCATCTTTTATGATAATGATGGGGCTATTGCTACCTTTGAGGATATTCAAAAAAGAGACAAAGCGATAAGGTCAGATGCCTTTGAGGCGATGCAGTTGTATTCAGGTTATAACCCAGCTAACTATTATAGGCTGTATGAACCCACATATAGACCCACAATCAACACGAAGGATATAAAGAGGATTCTAGCATCAGAATTTATAAGCCTTTATTACGACCTTTTCGGTGATGTCTTTGTGATATTATTTCAAGAATCGTATTTTAGATTGTGGGATATCAGGCCTTTCTTCAGAGGGAGGCTTAAGCATATGGCCTTTAGATTGGATGAGGCCATCGCCGATTATACCATCGCCATAAGCGATGCAAAGAGCAGCGACTTGATAAGATCTGAAGCGGCATTTTACAGGGCCCAGGCAATCTGGGATAAAGGCGATTACAATAGAGCCATTTTGGAATTCAATAAGTTTTCGAAAGAGCATCCCAGAAGCAGATGGGATGTAGCAGCCCAATTTTATTTAGGCAATTCATACGAAAGGCTAAACGACTTTGATAAGGCAAAGCCATTTTATTTAAAAGCCGTACGTCCGGGACAACGTAATCTATTAAGACTCACACGGGAGGGGAAATGATAAGGCGTCTCTTCATCCTTTTTAAAAAAAGGGTATTGATGGAGTTGTTGATAAGATTCAAGATCTTAAACAAAAAAAGTTTTAAGATAAAAGATAAAAAGATATCATTCCACGACCTTTCTAAATCGACGCTCTTAAAGCAGATTACCGTGGACGGATACAGGTCTTTTGAGGGGGAAGTGGTAACGTTGATTGAGAATTATCCTTGGCATATAGACAAATTTATTGATGCAGGGGCGTATATAGGCTTCTATTCGATCATTGCGTCGATCTACATGCCAAAAGGCGTTGAGGTTATTGCCGTAGAGCCTTTTCCGGATAATATTGAATATATAAAAAGGCTAAAGAGGGTAAATAACATAGAGTTTAAATTGATAGAGAAGGCCCTCGATATTGATAAGAATAGCAAAGCTATAATATATTATCCTGTTTCTTCCAGGAGTTCCAAACTGCCAAACTCCTCCTCACTTATAAATTCGTTTAAAGGAACAGATGGAATCTTTAGTCATATTCCATATAAGACGAAGACGGTCCAGACTACCACCTTGCCTCTTGTAGCTGGCGATGATAGCTCCGATATCTTAATAAAACTTGACTGTGAAGAGAATGAATTGAATATCCTAAAGGGCTCAATGCCTCTTTTAAAGAGAGGGAATGCCGATTTCATTATGGAATTAATGATAAACTCCAAAAATAAGAGAGAAATATTCGATCTAATGAAAGATTATGGATATGATGCTTACCTTATAACAAACGCAGGCCTTGTTGAAGAAGAACGCCCTTTGACATTGCCAAAGCCGGGAATTAAGGACAGGACCTTATGGAAAAATCATTTCTTTACAAAGAGGCCAAAAGAGTCTGTAAGAGAGACATCTTTAGCGCTTTATGGTTATTCCATATAGCTAAACAGGAGTAGAGGATGGTGGATAAGAATAAGATCATAAGCGCCTTAAATATATTGATAGAGTGGGCCCTATATATACTCATATTTTCACTCCCGTTTTCGAAGACCGCAATAGAGGTATGTGCCATTATAGCCATATCATCCTGGATACTCAAGAGGGTCTTTATGGGTAAGAGCGGCCTTAGGCTGCCGCAGACAGGTTTAAACCGGCCTATGCTGGCGTTTTATTTGATCGGTTTCCTATCCATATTCTGGTCTACTCATATAGATATAAGTATAAGTGCCTTTATACGCAAGCTAACAGAGTATATATTCCTCTATTTTATAGTCTTTGAGGCCGTAAGCGAAAGAAGGGTTGTACGCAACATTATCAGGGCAATAGCGCTTTCGGCATTTATTGTCTGCGTAGACGTTATCTACCAGAAGATTACCGGTTTCGATTTTATAAGAAGATATACTATGTACGGATTGGATAGGATATCAGTAGACGGCAAGTGGCAAAAATTTACAGGCTTCGGTTCTATAGAGGGTGAAATCCTATACAACAAATGGAGGGTGACCGGGCCTTTTAAATTCCCTAATGGATTGAGTATCTGGATATCTGTGGTCTTATTCCCATTTATGGGCATAGCGCTCTTTTTTAAAAAGAATTTAAAATTAAAGGCGATAAGCGCAATCCTGGCTATTTTGCTTATATATTGCTTATTACTGACTTATACGCGGGCAGCGCAAATTAGTTGTATTGCAGGGCTGATCCTTATGCTTCTTTTAATAGGCGGAAAGACATCTCGTATTACCTTAACCCTCTTGCTTGTGGGCATTGTAATACTTACATTGCTGATATTTATGGACCCGGCGGGTTTCCAGCAAAAATTAGCTGGCGATGGCTCGATTCAGCATAGGATAAGGATATGGACAGCAGGTACAAGGATGTTTGCGGAAAAACCATTGACAGGGCAGGGGCTTAATACATTTATGGCTAACTATGAAAGATTTAAAGTACCGAAGAAAAGCGAGAGAGGGCTGTGGTACGCGCACAATTGCTATTTACAGATAGCAGCTGAGACCGGGATATTCGGGCTGCTTTCTTTTTTATGGCTTATTATAAAGATGGCTATAGAATCAATCAAATCGTTGAGGCTGATAAGAGACGATTTTTTGAGGTATGCATTTTTGGGCCTTTTCTGCGGAATCTCAGTTTTTCTATTGCATAGCAGTTTCGACGTTTCGCTCTATTCGCTCCAGCTGGCGGTATTATTCTATTTTTCACTAGGACTTTTAATGGGGATAAAGAGTATAGGATTAAACCAAAATGGCTGAAGTTGTTAAGAAAAAAAAGATAGGACTGGTTTCATTTACATCAAATCTCTTTACTTTTGGCCTTCGCTCAATCGAATCCTACTTAAGGAAATCGGGTTACGACATCTTTGTAATTCATTGTGCTACAATAAAAGACAATCCAATAAGCCTGCTGAACAATTTTCAACTGAAAATACTTGCTGAAAAATGCCAAGATTGCAATGTTGTGGGTATATCTGTTATATCAGTACATAATTTAAAGCGCGTACAACAAGTCAGCAGCTTTTTGTCAAAAAATACCAAAGCAAAGATAGTGTTAGGCGGAGTTCCTGTAATGCTGGAGCCGCATCGTTTTTTAAAATTTACAGATTTTGTATGCCTGGGTGAAGGAGAAACATTCCTTAAGCGTTTTCTCGAGACAGATAATGAGCTTGAAGTTCCTGGCCTGGGATATAGGTCTAAGGATGGCAGGGTTATTTTAAATGAGTTACCACAGCTTATCGATCTAAACGAGCTACCTATTCCACGCTTTGATTTTAAGAATACCTACACCTTGTTTGACCGGAAGTTTACTTCACTGGAAGAAGACCCGGAAGCTCTTCATCTATCCTGCAATTTTGGTTATAGGATATTCACTATTAAGGGATGCTCATTTTCCTGCACTTATTGCGCCAATAACAAGCTTAAGGATATATATAAGGATGCAGGAAAAAATGTCAGGTGTATTGATACTGAGCGGGTTATGAAAGAACTCGAATATGCAAAGACTATCATTCCAGGCTTAAGCAGAGTCTTTTTTATGTCAGATGATTTTACTGCAAGAAGTTTAGACGAATTTGAAAAGTTTATTGCAGAATATCAAAAGAGAATTTCTTTACCATTTATATTCTATAGCACTTTTGCTACTTTTACGGAAGATAAACTGAAGATTCTTTTAAAGTATAAGGCCAATATCATATGGATGAAGCTGGGTCTGCAAAGTGCCAGCGAAAGGGTTAACAAGCAGATCTACAAAAGACATTTTAATAGAGAATCCTTCCTTGATAAGATTGATCTTATAACTTCGCATAATATCGATTTGAAACTAGATATGATACTGCAGAATCCTTATGAAAAAACATCTGATTGGATTGAAAACATCGATTTTTTCAACCAATTGGGTGAAAGGCTAAAGCAGAACAAACTTGCCAAAAGATCGATACTGTTAAATGTATACTCCCTGAAGTTCTATCCGGGTACCGAATTATACAATACCGCCCTTACTGACGAGACAATAAAGGACGATTATGTCGAAAAGACGCTCCTGACTCGCAGCAGATACAATTACGGCAGGATATATCCATACGCGCCGACAATGTTCAGCATAGATTTGCTGCTACTCTTTTTCTACTATAAATTAATGGCAGGCAAGGGCAGGTTTGTATATCGCTATATGAAGAACCCAAAAATACTCGGTCTTCTAAAGAAAATCTGTTCTTTAGAGATAATGCGCTTAAGCTATAGCTTTTTTAAATATGCCACTCAAATGATACCATCACAAAAATTTATTTTAAAGAGATTCCCGAGGTAATATATGAAGGAAAAAATAGCAGAATCTATAATCTCGATATCAGCATCTTTGGCACTGCCATTTTATAGGAAAGGAATAGAAGATTCCATTAAAGAGAGGTGGATGGCATTCGGGATTGAGTCTTCTAATATATGCAATGCGAACTGCAGTTTTTGCGGCTATGGCAAGAATATGGACGGACGAAAGAAGAGTTTCGTAGACTTCAAGGTCCTAAAACATACCCTCGACCTGTACCAGAAGGCAGGCGGAGGCGATTTTAATTTTGGTTCGATCCTTGGAGATCCACTTGCGGATAGGGAGTTTTTAAAGAAGGTTAAATTTATACGAAGTTATGCGGCCGTAAAAAGGATATCTACATTTACAAACTTAATAGGGCTCGATAATTTTAATGTGGAGGATTTTGTCAAGAGCGGCTTGACCGATATAGCTGTATCCACTGCAATAGGTGATGAAAAGATTTTCAAAAAATTGTTCGGTGTCGATCTCTATCATAAGACGATGAAGAATATAATGGTCCTATTGGAGACGAACAGAAGACTCGGCAATCCGATAAAGATAATAATGCTCCTGAGGACAGATTACGATAACATAGCTGATCTGCGGCACAGTGAGGAGTATAGGAGAATCAGGCAGTTTTTGGGCGAAGATGATATTACTACGATAGAGAAGGATGAATGGGACGACTATGATGGAACCGTTAAAAAGGCTGATTTGCCAAAATATGCGGAGTTTAAGGCTAACCCCAAGAATAAAAGGATCCCGTGTTATGGCTTATACAGAAAGGTGCAGATCCTTAAAGACGGGGAGATCTCGATGTGCAGTTGCAGGGTTTCGCCTGAATTGGTGATAGATAATATATTTAAATATGATTCGCTAACAGATTATTGGAAGGGGGAGAGGCTTAATTTAATTAGGAGCAGGTGGCAGTCCGGCGACATCCCTCCATTTTGCAGAAGATGCAGCCACTATATGCCATATACCAATTTGATTAAGGGTAAGATGAGGCATGCTATACTTACAAGCCTTTTGAGAAGGGGAAAATGCTAAAGAATATATCACTCTCATTGATAGCCCTTTTGATCTCTATAATTATATTGGAGATGCTGGCAAGGACAGCAGGGTTCTTATATAGCGGCGATGGCTTGAGCTTCAGCTACGGCTTAGACAGTTCAGTCAAGGTCATGGTTGGCAATAAGAAGATAACCTTTGTAAAGAAAGACACTGCTTTAAAAGGTACATCTGCAGAAAGAGGCGGACAGGAAAGTGCGCAGGCGATAATCAGGATTGCCGCTTTTGGCGGTTCTACCACATACGGTTATCATGAAGGCAAGGTCTCTTCTTCTTGGCCTGCTGAACTCGAAATGGCGTTAAATAAGCGTTATGGTCCAGATAAGACAGGGTTTAGGGTGCTTAATCTTGGAACAGGAGGCGCAAGCAGCGATTATGCAGCAGAACACCTTTCCTTTAGCCAGAAAGAAGGAGAGATCCACTATATACTATGGTGTAACTACATAAACGAAAGCGACATATTATATAGTGGGCCTTATAGGAATGCGCAAATATTGTATGAGGAGTTTACTGATATACTAAAAGGAGAGATGTCAAACTTTACCATAAACAGGGTGAATATATTTCTGCACAGGCTTGATAAGACGCTTAAGAAATACTCCTTATTTTATACGTTCCTTCACAGGTTTATCTACAGGACATATACCAACATGGCAGATGTCGTAGAGCTCGACAGTGTTGACGAATGGTACAAGCAAGGTGTTGCCGGAAGATTTATAGACCTTCCGCTTAGGAATTATGAATTAAATTTTTTAGAGGCCGAAAGATTTTGTGACGAAAATGACATAAAGCTTATTATAGTAAGGCTGCCTCTCAAAGAAGTATCAGATACAAAAGATAGGCGCAGTAGAGAGTTCAGGGATTTTTACAAAACTTTTCGGACAAAGCTGGATAAACTTACGGTAGAATTGGCAAAAAAACATGGTGCGGGATATATAAATGTGCAGGAGTATTACGAAAGATCAGATGTCCCAGAGGATGCGTTTCACGATAGGTGCCACCAGACTCAAAAGGGCAATACCATGACAGGCGAATTTTTAGCGGATGAATTGATAAAACTGATTTCGGAGAGGTAATATCCTGTGAAATATATATTCCCGGTTATGATAATTATAGCTTTTCTGGTCCTGGGACTCTTCAGGCTCTATCCTTATAATAACGGTCTTGAAGGGATGCTTGGGTCTGAATTGAATGACGATTGGGTCAGGTATGCGCGGCTCGGTATGGATATCAAGCGTAATGGACTTGAGATCTCTTCTGTAAAAGGCCCTTATGACTGGCCTGCTGGGTTTCTCTACAATTATTTTGTGGCCGTCTGTTTCTTGATCTTTGGTGAAAATCTTATGCCTATATATCTGATTCAGCACCTGATGGTAGGTCTTTCCATAGCGTTGGTATACTGGACGTTCAAAGATAGGATGAGCTCTATAGCGGCCATCCTTTTTCTATTTGCCATGTCCGGTTTTGCGGTTTTAGATATGTGTAAATACTACGTTATACGCCTATTGAGCGAAAACCTGCTTTTTTTTATTATTGCGTTATTCTTCTTTTTCTTCGTAAGAGGTTTTACCAGAAATGATCTAAGGATGCAGCTTGTGTCAGCATTTCTCGTAGGGCTTGCCATGCTGACAAGGCCCAACCTCTTTCTGTATGGAGGTATCCTTATTATACCTGTTGCAGGTTATTATCTAAAAAAGTCCAAAAAGGGCATTCTTTATATATTCCTTTTTATGCTTATAATGGGCTCCACAGCATCGCTTCTTGGATTGAGAAATTATTCTGTATGCGGAAAATGGTATATACTTCCTACTGCAAAAGTAGAAGGGCAGCCGGACGGCTTATTGAGAAAGCACCACCACATACCAAAATCCATTGATCTCTCAAATACAGATGCTCCGGTATATGCGAAATTGAACAAGATAAATGAAAATTTCGGTCCTTATCTTGAATACCTGCGCCAGGAACCGATGGTCTTTGTGGGCCATTATGTCAAGAATATCTTATTCTGCTTCGGTTTTGCGCCTCTTTTGGATGAGGATTTCAGGCTCCGTCCGCACTGGATACTGATGTGGATCGGCTATTTTGCATATCTAATATCCCGCATTATAAAGAAGGCCCGAATGGAGATATGGGAAGCCGCGATACACCTATATCTTGCGCTGTATATCATAAGCCTGGTCGCAGTGGCGAGGGTGCAGAGTTATGGTTTCCGCTATATGTTGCCGCTTACAAAC
Organism: Candidatus Omnitrophota bacterium; assembly: GCA_013202745.1. GTDB lineage: Bacteria > Omnitrophota > Gorgyraeia > JABMRJ01 > JABMRJ01 > JABMRJ01. Next base: position 6,863 of record JABMRJ010000030.1, on the reverse strand, counting down.
TTTGTCTTATTCTTCTTTTTCGTCTTTTTTGATGAGAATATCGTTAAACGCTGGTTTAGAAGATACACGCTTGAAAGATAGGGGATGGGTATGCAGGGTAAAAGAAGTGCTATTCTATATATATTTTTAATCGCTCTCCTTATAAGGGTTGTAGCTGTATTTGTCATACATTACGGGCTGACCCCGGAATTACAGCTTAAGGTGATACCTCCTGACGCACGAGGTTTCAAAAACGCAATGGATATAGCCAATTCCTGGAAGACCGGCAGTGCCCATAATCTTATGGCAGGCACTTTCCCAAAATATGACTACTTCAGGGCGGCTGTATACACCATAATGGGTTACCACAGGGTAATAGTTCCGCTTATAAATGCCTTTATAGGTGCCCTGGCGGTATTTATGCTATATGATTTGGCAAAAGGGCTATTTAATAAAAGGGTAGCCTTGATATCTTCCTTACTCTATACATTCTTCCCATCTCTAATATTCTGGTCCACCCAGAACCATAAAGAGATCCTCTGTATAGCTATTGTAGTAGCGTCGGTATGGGCTATAACGAGGCTCCAAACCCCGTTTAGGCCCCATCATCTACTCGTTTTGGCTTTCGTTATTCCGTTACTTATGGAGCTGAATGAATTGCGCGGTTATATATTTATCTTTCTTATCTATGGTATCGTTCTCTCCTTTCTGGTTAACATGACAAAAAAGGCGTGTAAAAAGAACATAGTCTATGCCATCATCTTCATCATCCTTTTCTACAGTGTTCCCCAATATGTAAATGCAGGTATTTTTTCCACCATACCCAGATATCTACGTGATTTAACAATACGCGGTGTCACATACCTTATGGAATCGGATGAGACAAAAAGAGGTGAGATTAGAAGGCCGGCAATCGACTTTTTCAAAGATGTTGAAACCATATCAGATCTGCGCAGAGGCTACTCGGGGGGGAATGCTTTGTACGGTCCCAGGATAGACCTTAGCTCGGAGATAGAGATAATAAAATTTTTACCAAAAGGAATCTTCAATTTCTTATTTAGGCCGTTTTTTTGGGAGTGCAGGGGCCTCCTTCAGAAAATGACGATTCCGGAGATGTTTCTCTGGTATGCAATCTTTCTCTTTGGCTTAATAGGGAGTTTTGTTCACAGAAAGAATTGGAAGAGATTCTTCTTAATATACTTTTTCGTTGCGGTTACAACGGCGGCCTATTCACTGGTCATAGCCAATTTTGGCACAGCCTACAGGTATAAAGCCACGCTCTTGCCTTTTTTCTTTATATTTGCAGCAGCTGGTATTGTGTATCTCATGAGTCATATAAGAGAAAGAGATGGGATATCTTCGAATGCGATTGACAGGATTTAAAAAGACCATAATTCTATTTTTATCAATTGCCATCGCAGTCTTTGCAATCGCCAATATACCCGTTATTACCAGGCAGGGGGTAAGCGGATTAGTCACAGAGAAGAAAATCCCCCTTTATATAAAGGCATGCAGCTTTCTCGACAGGGATTATCAGTATAGAAATCTTTCAAGGCGCATAACAAAAGGGACTAGGAGTGGCAAAGAAAAGTTAGCGGCTATCTATGCATGGACCATAACGAATATAAAGGAGCTGCCGTCAGGTTTTGATGTCATAGATGACCATATCTGGAGCACAGTCGTAAGGAGATACGGTACGCCTGACCAGAAGGCAGAGGTCTTTACGGCCCTTTGCAGTTATGCAGGATACGAATCCTTCAAAGCTAGATTGTCGATAGAAGGGATTACAGAGAGGCTCATTCTATCATTTGTAAAGGTTGGAGAGGACTGGCACATATTTGATCTTCGCCACAATAAGTATATGGCTAAAGAGAGTGATCTGGAAAAGGTTACGCCTTACGGACCAACATACAACGACTATTTAGAGATGATGGACAAAAATCTCTACAAGAGGCGCTTTAGAAGAGCAGACAAGCAGAAGATCCTGTCGCGCATAGCTTATGAAGTCAGAAAGATATTCAAGGGAAATCAAGGTGCATATCTCACAGAAGAATAAGGCAAATATATTATCATCTATTCTTATAATAGTACTTATTATATTCGGCTTTTCTCTGCTTTGCGGCTCTTTTATGAAATTTGAATATATAAGGGCTAAATTATATTCAATGTTTCCATATCATTGTGAGAAGTATTTTACAGAGGCTATATACAAAGAGATAGTTTCAAGGACACGCATAGCCGGGGTTATCATACTTTTCGTAAGCGCAGCTTTTTTCCAATTCAGAAAACAGATAGGAAGATACATAAGAGAGGTGGCCGGTTCGTTTTCTGCCGTTGTTAAAGAGCTTACCAATAATCTTAAAGGTGCATTTAAGGGGATAGGCAGGGTACATGCGTCCTCTCTATTTATTATCTTGATGCTGGGAATCGGCATAAGAATCTATTTACTAAATCAGCCGATGAGGTATGACGAAGCGGTCACCTTCTTAAGATTTGCCTCAAAACCGCTCTATTTCGGTCTCTCCAATTATTTTTCCACAAACAATCATCTCTTCCATACTTTTTTAGTCCACATCTCATATCTTCTTTTTGGGGATGCTTTATGGGCTATACGTTTGCCGGCCTTTATCTCCGGAGTCCTCATAATACCGGCTTCATATGTGGTAATAAGGGCTTTCTATAATAAGCATGCCGCCTTATTATGCTCAAGTGTACTGGCAGGTTCATATATCATGGCATCCTATTCTACAAATGCCAGGGGTTATACCTTATTGACGCTTATAGTTCTGATACTCCTTGGCCTTGCAGATCGTCTTATACAGATGGGCGGTAAAGCGCTCTGGCTTATCTTTTCTATTACGGCTGCTTTGGGGTTTTATACAATGCCCGTGATGCTATATGCATACGGCATGGTAATGGTCTGGCTTTTTATAACAGGTATCTTTACAAAGAAGGAGGGGCCGCGTTTAGATTTTATAAAAAGTTTCTTTATCTCGTTAATGCAGACGGGGATACTCACAATCCTATTGTATCTACCGGTCTTTATCGTCTCTTGCTTTGTGACCGTTAAGAAGGTGCCTTCCTTCAGGCAGGGCACCCTGAAATATTATATTGCAAATATTCCATCCCATCTCAAGCAGATATTCCTGTCGTGGAATAGCGGCATGCCATTAAAGATTGCATCTTTGCTGGCTATAGGCTTTATCTTATGCTTAATATACCATAGAAGATTATCTAAATACCGTCTTCCTATAATCCTGGCTGCTGCAGTCTGGCTGATACCTCTCTCTCTTGTTTATAGGGTCTTTCCTTATCCGAGGACATATATATGGTTTATGCCCATCTTTATGGGCATGGGGGCTTGCGGCCTGATATATCCAATAATGGCTATCTTCAAAAGTAAATATATAAAACAACTTAAAGATATGACTCTAAGCATCATAGCCGTTTTATTTGCGGTTCTGATCACCTTAAATGCCCTTGTAATGCTGCCTTATTTTTGGTCCACAGAGTCAGGGACATCATGGGGGGCCGAGGAGACTGCGATATTCTTGAAAGAACACCTGAAGCCTGAAGACAAAGTTGTGGCTATAGTTCCGGTTGACCGTATCTTAGAGTACTATTTTAATATCCATAAGATACCCGCCGGGCACCTCAAGCAAGAGGTAAGTATGGACTCATCTTATAATGTATATGTAGTTACAAATCAGGATTATACTGTAGAAGGTATTCTTAAAGAGATCGGTTTTGAACATATAGATTCAGTCAAGGCAAGGAATGTCTATAGATATAAGGAGACATCCCTTTATAAGATAGAGAGCGGAAAAATAGCTTATGAATAGATTGAAGGGGTGGATCCTGAATATAGAGCATATATTCTTCCGCCATATTTAATAGATGAATCGAGAAGATTGCTCGATGAGGGTAAATTTACGTACTGGAGAGACGATACGCACTGGAATGGATATGGTATCTCCAAGGCAGCTGAGGTTGTTTATGAGGCGGTTGATTAAGAAGATTTACCAATTTTTATTCAAGCCTTTCTTTAAAAAGGGTTTGAATATTAAAATAGGTAATAGAGGCCCTTTTCGCATGGATTATATCTTTGCCTTCAGCCGGTTTGACAGAATAGGGACCGGTAATCACAACCCTGGTTTTTCGAAATGGCTTGAGGCGTGCAGGGGCAAAAGAAGGGTGTTCGATATAGGCGCCCATATAGGCCTTTATTCGCTTCCAGCCAGCAGGGAGATAGCAGGCGATGGATACATATACGCTTTTGAACCGTCAAAGGCCAACAGGGAGTATCTGGAGAAACACATGCGCTTTAACGGCATAGATAATGTAAGGATATATCCTTTTCTCATAGGCGAAAGATCTGAAGATAATGTCTCATTCTATGAAAACCTCAATGAACCGGATGATATGAATGCGGCTAAAGTGATAAAAAACCACAAAATGTATAATAAGGTCTATAGAAAACAGGTCTCTCTGGATGATTTTTGCAGAGATGAAAATATTATCCCCGAGGTTATCAAGATAGACGTAGAGGGGGCGGAGATAGAGGTTTTAAAGGGCGCAGAGAAGATGCTTAAAAAAAACAGACCCGTTTTATTCTTAAGCGTCCATCCGAAAAGACTATCTGCGCTGGGCAGTTCAATCGATAAATTGACTGAATTGGTCCATAGCATAGGTTATAAAGCATATGATGTAAATGACAATAGGGCGGATAAGCTCACATCAAAAGAATACATCCTGACCGCACTCTAAAGGGAAAAATGCGAAAGAACCTGATAGCCATATGCAAGAATAAACTCACCGGGATAGATGGTTTACTGCCGGTGCTGATGGAAATAAAGGCACTCTATCCTGATATTAAGGTCAGTGTCGTTTTATTTGACGATAACCATTATGCTCTCATAAAGAAGAATTACAATATGTGGGAGATGATCCAATCGATGGATTCATCGGTCTACTTAATAAGAAACAGAAGTCATTTTATCACTCTGATTAAGCTGATATTATTTATTCTACGATTTTTATTTGCCAAGAACATAATAGTTAAAAACTCCGATACTCTACCGTTTCATAAAACCGCCATGAAGGTTCTGAAGAAACTGTCGAAGACAAAAGAGATAAAAACCTATCTCGTTACGATGCCCCTGGAGGGCGCCAGGCTCTCCTTTATAGATTTTACCATAGCCAACAAGAAGAAGGGAAAGAGCGATACATGGAATATCTTCAAAGACCATTATGACCATTTTTTATCGAGCATAGATGCAGGGCTCTTTAAGGAGATATTGAATGTAAATTCCCCAAAAGAGAAGATGATCAGTACCGGTTACATCCACAAGATGCCTCGATGGAGGAACTTTATCGATGACGCTTCGAAGAGATATAATGCTGCAGATAAAGGGGATTATTTTTTATACATACTGACATCACTGGGCCGTGCTAAAAGCGTCTACCACCACCCGGAGATAATAGAGTATCTCAAAGACTCACTTGATATATTAAAGGCTTACAATAGCAGGATCAAAACGGTCTTTAGGCCCCACGCGATTACTGATATGGATAAGATTAAAGAGGTGCTGAAGGAATTCAATTATTCAAATTATGTAATCGACTATGGCCACCCGATGGTATTAGCATCAAAGGCGCGATTTGTCTTTGGCAATTACTTTTCACACACGATGTACGATGCCTATTTATTGGGCAAACCGGTTGTTGAATATAGCCAATACGATCGAGAGCTTTTTGAAGAGATAGGCAAAAGCTCCCTGGGCGGCAGGTGCTGCGATTTTTTTATCTGGAGAAATAAAGAAGAGCTAAGAAAGACCCTGGACCTGCTGATCAATGGCGATGTAAAGATGACACGTGATCAAGATTTTATAAAAAACAATTTTCAGGACACGCCAAAAGAGTTCTATGAATTTTGGCAGAAGGTTATTTCTACATAGATGATATCAGTAATTATTCCAACATATAATGCTGCTGGTCCCATTGAAGAGTGTCTGAAGAGTCTGGTCAGTCAAAAGACGAAGGCAATGGAGATCATCCTCGTAGATAGCAGTTCTACAGACGAGACCCTCAAGAAGGCAGAAAGATACGCAGACAGGATTCTAAAGATCCCGCAAGGCAGGAGACCGGCGATTGCGAGAAATAGGGGCGCAGAGGTGGCAGCTGGAGATCTCTTTATCTTTGTAGATTCCGACGTAGTTTTAAGGCGTGATTCAATAGAGAAGGCCATATCTTCACTAGCAGAATATAACCTTGACGCTATTTCGGGGGTATATTCAGATGATGCACCACGCAGCAATTTTTTAAGCGAGCTCCAGAACCTGATATTGATATACAGGTTTTCACATCCGAAAAAAGATGCAGGACTGCTGAATTCCGCATTCTGCGCTATAAAGAAAGAGGTGTTTAATAAGGCGGGCGGGTTCGATGAACGGATGGTCTATTATGAAGATATTGAGCTGGGGCACAGGCTCTTTAATGTGGGCTGCCGCCTGAGGCTTGACCCATCTTTAAGAGTCACCCATCTAAAGAGGTTCTGTTTTAAAAGCCTTATAAATGACTACTTTAAAAAATCTCTTTCGTCAGGTCAATACAGAAAAAGAGGTTTCTTGAATAAATTGAAAATAGACGGAGTGCCTCTTTCTATTAAGATAGCCGGGGTATCGAGTTTTGCAATTTTTGCCACATTGCCATTTGTCACTATAAAGCCGGTTCTTCCTTTATCGTCTCTGATCATATATACATTATTTTTACTACCCGTACTTGGCTTTTTGTGCAAAAGAAGGGGTCTTCTATTTTCTGCAGCCTCTTATTGCGTATTATTTTTTGTATTCTTGGCATCATTTTTAGGCCTGGCATACGGATTT
>JABMRJ010000029.1 GCA_013202745.1 Candidatus Omnitrophota bacterium | reverse complement strand
CAGAAACAAGGCCATGTTGTTGCTATGACAGGGGATGGGGTTAATGATGCGCCTGCGCTTAAAAAAGCGGATATCGGAGTTGCCATGGGCATAATTGGTACTGATGTAGCAAGAGAATCAAGCGATATTGTGCTTGCTGATGATAATTTTGCTTCTATTGTGCATGCAATAGAAGAAGGAAGAACTGTTTTTACGAATACAAGACAGGCAAGTTCTTTTCTAATCACTACTAATTTTGCAGAAAGCGTAAGTATTATAACTACGTTGCTTCTTGGCCTTCCATTGCCATTGCTGCCTACTCAGCTATTATGGCTCAATTTGGTTACTGATGGGGTTACTGATGTTGCCTTAGCCGCTGAACCAAGTCATGAGTATGTTTTGGAAGAACCTCCACGAAAAGCAAAAGAAAATATTTTATCAAAAGAAATCATTCCTTTCATTCTCATTATGGCCGGTATTATGGTTATTCTTACATTAATTATTTTTAATGCCTACTTACCGGGTGGAATAGAAAAAGCAAGGACAGGGGCATTTACTGTTATGGCATTCACTCAATTATTTAATGTTTTAAATATGCGCTCACTTAAAAAATCTATTTTTAAGATAGGTCTTTTTAGCAATAAATTTATAGTCGTATCTCTTATAGTCTCTATTTTTCTGTTAGCCATGGTACTTTATGTCCCATTTTTCCAAGGCGTATTTAAATTTGTGCCTTTAGGTTTATTAGAAATACTCATTATAATCCTTTTATCGTCTTCGGTATTATGGATAGGTGAGTTGTACAAATATTTGAGACCACGGGCAAAAATAAGGAGAATGCTTTAACGGAGCCTGGCCCTGACTTCGTCATTTACGCTTTTTCATAGAATACAGCTCCTTTCCTTTAGAGCTATTTTCTAACTCAAAACAGGCTATTTGTTAATAGGGAGCAGTATACTTTTGCCAATAGCTGTATGCGGAGAGGGCGTCCTATTATGCAATATTACTGCCCGTCCTTAGAGGATTCGTCTTCATTGTTACCAATGAATGATCGCTCCGGAAAGTGTCATAATGCTTGATGATGATATAAAATAGCAGTAAAATGAATACATTGCTACGGTGTTAGTAAAGAGAATATTTCCCTCCTTTAAGAATTGCGGCATTTTTTGAAAAAATATGGTGCTAGACGTATCTAAAAAAAGATTAAGATTGAGGATTATAATTCCGGCTTATCCGGCGTTTAACATCTATTCTTATATCGCTAATAAGACTACGGCGTTGGGGCCGGTATGTGTTGCCAGCGCCGCAAATGAAATGCAAGGTTGGGATGTCGAAGTTATTGATGAGAATAATCTTCGTAGACACGGTCCTAAAAGTGATTCGGTTGGAGCCGACCACGAATTTTTACAAAGACAAAGGCCTGCAGACGTTGTTGGATTTTATGGCGGACTGACAAGCACCATACCCAGGCTCTACGAATTAACTCGCTTTTATAAAGATAAAGGGAGTGTGACTATCTCTGGGGGCCAACATTTTGTTGAAGATAATATAGCCGAGGCCTTGAATTCTTACATTGACTATGTGGTTATTGGTGAAGGAGAAGAAACCATTAGGGACTTTCTTAGAGCTATAGGAGGAAAATGCGATATAAGTGAAGTCAAAGGCATTGCTTATCTTGACAATGGAAAGGTTATTTATACCCCTAAAAGAGCGCCTATAACTGATTTTAACAAGCTGCCTTTGCCGGATTTTTCATTAGTGCGTTATGCTAAGATTAAACTTTATCCTGTTGAAAGGATACGAGGCTGTGGTATGGAATGCGAGTTTTGCACTGTGAAAGGAAAACCTCGGCATGCTCCGCCTGAAAGGCTTCTTGAGCAGATCAGCCTTCTTCTGGAAACACAGGATGCCAGGCATTTTTTTGTTGTTGACGACCTTTTTGGGCAGCAACGGGATGAAACCATAAGATTCTGTCAAATGCTTGGGGATTATCAAAAAAATATAGGCACAAGACTGGATGTAACCGTTCAGATAAGGCTGGATAAAGCCAAAGACCCCCAACTTCTTTCTGCGATGCGCCAGGCGGGTATTAACACGGTGGCCATTGGCTTTGAGTCGCCTATCGAAGAAGAGCTAAGCGCCATGAATAAACATATAAAACCTGAAGATATGCTAATCATGACAAAGATATTTCATAAATTTGGATTTTTAATACATGGCATGTTTATTTTTGGCTACCCGATAAAAGAAGGCGTGCCTTTTAAAATGTCGGCAAGAGAGCGGACAAAGCGTTTTAAGAGTTTCATTAAAAAAGCCAAAATCGATACAGTGCAGATTCTGTTGGCAGGCCCTCTTCCCGGTACAGAATTAAGACAAAGGCTTGCCATGCAAAATAGGATTTACCCGCTTGATGATGTTGGCTGGGAATATTATGATGGTAATTTTCCGCTCTTTGAGCCTGATGAGCCTATGACTGCCGAAGAAATACAGGATTCTGTTAGGAAGATTATGGGGAAGTTTTATCAGTTTAAGTATATGTTTATGTTAGGGCTGCATATCTTTTCTTTTCCTGCTCTAGTTTTCTTTTTGCATAATATTAGATTAGGATGGAGAAAATGGTATAGACCTTGGCGTAATAGCTTGGTTCGTTTTGGCGGATGGATTATTATGAAGCGATGGACTTCGCAGTTTAAAAAAGATGATTTTCTTCAAAAATTACAAAAGGCAAAAGAGCGCCTAAAAACTACCGGTGCAAAAAATATAACTGGTTTATAATGGCAATAAGATTTAAATAGCCCCATGTTCACCTAGGAGGGGTAGACATTTTACATCTATTTATCCGTCAAATGGTTACGCAATTTCAAGACAAAAAATACCGGACAAAACGGACCCTCCTTCGCGCAAAGCTTTTAGCTTTGCGCTTCAGAGGGTACCCGTCCTTACGGGGGTTATCTCTAGTAGCGTATGAAAGTACGAAATAATCCTCGTTCAATTTAGCATTAGAATACATTGACAAAGAGGGTTGGTTAGAGTATACTTAACTCATAGTAAATAGGTGAGTAGAAGTTTGTAACCGCAAGGTATAAATAATTCACTTTGCGTTTTTTTTCTGTCATTATTTGCTAGAATCTTAATGGAAGGAGGTAGCTGATAATGGCACAAGGAAAAGTGAAGTGGTTCAGCGATCAGAAAGGCTATGGAT
>JABMRJ010000028.1 GCA_013202745.1 Candidatus Omnitrophota bacterium | reverse complement strand
GACGATATGCATTTAAGATCGGGCGACCCATGGACCATACCGGTTACGCTCGATGTGCCGGAAGACGAAAAAGCGGATTTTGTAAGGGCAGATAAGGTAAGTTTAAAGGACTCCTCCGGCGAGCTCCTGGCAGAACTCTTTCCAACGGATGTATATAAGGCAGATCTGGATGGCGACATCAGCAAGGTCTTTGGCACAGATGACCGCAAACACCCCGGGGTTGCAAAGGAGGCAACGCGCTCTCCTTATAGAGTAGGTGGAGAGATAAATATCATAAAGGGCGACAATACTATATTTCCTGAATATTCGTCGACTCCGGATGAGATTAAGGAGATATTTAAGAGAAACGGATGGAAGACGATAACGGGTTTTCAGACAAGGAATCCTATACACAGAGGGCATGAATATCTCCAGGATATGGCAATGAAGATGACAGATGGCATCTTCATCCACCCGCTTATAGGATGGAAAAAGAGGGGAGACTTTTCGCCAATCGCAGTAATGAAGAGTTATGAGACTATGCTGGATAGGTTCTACTCCAGGGATAAAGTCGTTCTCGGGGCGCTGACCACTCCCATGAGATATGCCGGGCCCCGTGAGGCGGTCTTCCACGCGATCATAAGAAGAAACTACGGATGCACGCACTTTATAGTAGGGCGTGACCATGCTGGTGTAGGTAATTATTATGGGACATATGATGCCCACAAGATGTGTGACAGGTTTAATGACCTCGGGATAAAGGTCCTGAAATTATTGGGGCCGTATTATTGCCGTAAATGCGCGGATGTCGTTACGGAAGAGGTATGTCCGCATGGCCAGGAATATGCCTTGAGCATATCCGGGACCTATATAAAATCCCAGCTTTTTGAGGGAAAGAGCCCGGCCCTTGAGTATATGCGCAAAGAGATCTCAGACGTACTTATAGGCCTTGGCAGGGAAGATAAATTATTCTGCAGGGAGACGGAAGATGGCGTTTAAGACGATAGTGACATTAGGGCCGTCTATTATAGACAAAGATAAATTGAAAAGAATAGACGCATGCGGGGAGTGCATATACAGGATAAACGGCGCCCATATTGACGCGGATCAGGTGCCCAATATGATGGCCAGGACAAGGGCGATTCTCCCGAATGCAAAGATAATGATAGATCTACCGGGAAATAAGATAAGGACTGCAAAATTATCCGAGCCGATCAGACTCATAAGGGATGAATCTTTTATCCTCTATGATTACCAGACTAACTACCCCGGGTTCTGCGGCTGTCTAAATAAAGGCGATATCGTAAGGGCGAATGACTCGATATTCACCTTAGAAGTGATGGAAGCGGATAAGCTGTCCGCAAAGATGTTATCCCATTCTGATGGGCTGCTCCATTCAAATAAGGGGCTCCACATAAAGGGTGTCCATAAGGATATACCTTTCTTGTTTGAAAAGGACCGCAGATTGATGGATATAGCGGACAATCATGACGTAGATTATCTCTCTCTTTCATATGTACGCACAGCCGCGGATGTACAGGAGGTCAAAAGAGCATTGGCAAAAAAAGACCTCCATCTAATTGCCAAGGTCGAGACACAGGCGGCTATAGACAACCTGCAGGATATCTTTAAAGAGGTTGAATCGATCCTGGTAGACAGGGGGGACCTATCGATGGATATAGACTTAATAGATCTCGCCTTTGCGCAGGAGAGGATCGTCAAGGCCGCCCTGGATGCAGATAAGAATGTCTATCTTGCAACCCAATTTTTGAAGAATATGGAGCGGAATCCCATACCCCTGATCTCAGAGGTCATAGATCTGTGCAGGACCGTAAGATCCGGCATAGGCGGCATCCAGCTCTCAGAAGAGACAGCTGTCGGAAGGTACCCCTTGGAATCCGTAAAAATGATCTTCGACGCCTTTAAGAATTCCAGGAGTAAGTATTGATATGAAGCTGCTCGTTACATTTACATTTGATATCTCGCTTAAAGACTGGCATGACCAGGGCATACTGTCCAGAGAGCTCGCCATATATAAGAGGATGGTAAGAGAAGGAAACGCGGTCGGCATCTTGACATATGGCGGCAAAGAGGATCTTGAGTATAGGAATGAGCTGGAAGGGATAGAGCTCTTTCCTATATATACGTATATGAATAGGCGCAAGGGTAAGGCAGGCAGGTTCTTTTCATCATTCCTTATACCATTTAGGCTTTCGCCTATATTTAAGCACTACGAGATCTACAAGACGAACCAGATGCTGGGCGCGTGGGTGGCGGTTATAGCGAAGATTATATACAGAAAGAGGCTTGTTGTAAGATGCGGATACGAATGGCTGCGCAATAGCATGAGGGAGTCAGGACCGATTAAACGTGTATTCATAGCCATCTTCGGTTATATATACGAGTTTATTATCTATCACGCCGCTTCCAGTATTGTCGTGTCAGCAGAGGGGTTATCGCATTTTATAAAGAAGGCATTCCTGGTTCCGGCAAAGAGAGTAGTCTCTATACCTAACTTTGTCAATACAGAAGCCTTTAAAAGGATCGATAAGACGCAGAGTGAGAACCGCAGGGCCTTATATATAGGAAGGCTCCACAGGACAAAGAATCTCGAGAGCCTTATAGGCGGCGTGAAGAAGGCCTCCATTCCTATAGGATTGGATATCATAGGCAGCGGCGTTGATCTTAAGAGACTGAAAGAATTAGCAGGAAGAGAAGGGGTCGATGTGAGGTTTCTCGGTACTATACCCAATGAGAGGCTCGCTCCTATTATAAATAAGTATCCTGTTTTTGTCCTCGTCTCACGGTTTGAGAATCACCCAAAGACGCTCTTAGAGGCGATGGCATGTGAGAGGGTTGTTGTAGGCTCAGATGTTGAGGGGATAAGAGATATAATAAGGAATGATATTTCAGGGATACTCGTACCCGGGAATGCAGATGGTATAAAAGACGGTCTGGAAAAGGCCTTCAGCATGGCTGATGATCAGAGAATATCATTCGGAAAAAAAGCGCGGGAATACGTGGAGAAGACCTTTTCATTGGATGAAATATTCAAAAAGGAGTCAGCATTGTATGTCGCGTCCTAAGCTTGCACTGGCGAGAGCCAATTATTCACAATTATACGGTGTGTACGACGGAGGGAAGACCTATACTCGGAGGGATATATTGACACCGTATAATTTGCTCACACTTGCCGGATTCTTGCGCGATAAAGGTATAGAGG
>JABMRJ010000027.1 GCA_013202745.1 Candidatus Omnitrophota bacterium | reverse complement strand
CTCTGAAAGGATAGACTTCTCGTCGCGTATGATGATCCCTAAATGTTTTGTGGATGTCTCTATGGCGAGCAACTTCATAGTCTGGCCACCATCTTTTTATACCTCTCACCTTCGGCCGATATGGATATCTCTCTTTTATTTATATCTTCTGAGAAAAACTCTATGCTGAGATGCTCTTTCGGTAGAAGCTCTTGGATCTTCTCCGCCCATTCGATTACACTTGCGCCGTTGCCGTAAAAAAATTCCTTATACCCGACACTATCGAGCGCAGAAGGATCATCGAGCCTGTATACATCAAAGTGGTAGAGCGGAAACCTCCCCTTATATTCTTTCACTATTACAAATGACGGGCTATTTACATATCTTGCATCCCTGACACCGAGGCCCTGCGCTATACCTTTTACGAGAGTCGTCTTTCCGGAGCCGAGGTTCCCATTGAGCGCTATGATGTCCCCCTTAGATATAAGCTTCCCGAGCCTCGCTCCGAACCTCACCGTCTCATCTGCGCACTTAGTAATTATCTTTTTCATATTTAAAAATGCCTGAATCCGGACCCTGTGATCCTTGATGCCCTGCCCAATCTGTCGACGATCTTTACACCATCTTTTACTTTTACAATCTCGCCTATAGCACTTAACGGCGTCTTTAGCCTCTTTTTAAAACCCTTTTCGAGATCCTTATAATTTCTCCTTGGTGCTGTAAAGAGGATTTCAAAGTCTTCTCCGGAATAGAGCGCATCTTTTAAAGAACCTGCCTTTTTTGCAACCGGTATCAGGCTCTCATATAACCTCGCACCTACCTTACTCGCTCGGCATATATGCAAAATATCGCCTGCCAGCCCGTCAGAGATATCTATCATGGAATTTATCTTAAAATTCTTAACAAGGAAGCGTGACTCTTTCAGTCTAGGTGTAAAATTGAGGTGTTTGCCTCTTATGGAGCCTCCGAGCGTTCCTGTAACCGCTATGATGTCGCCCGCCTTTGCGCCGGAACGCAGCACGAGCTCGTCCTTTGCTGCCTCTCCTATCACAGCCACATCTATGACGATTCCTTTTGAAGAGACTGTATCTCCGCCTACGATATTTACTCCAAATCTCTTTGCGGCAGCTATCACGCCGCCATATATCCCGTCGGCAAATCTAATATCGAGCCCTTTAGGCACCCCTATGGATATGACTGCATATTTCGGTATACCGCCCATAGCGGCTATGTCGCTAATATTTACGGATAACGCCTTGTACCCTATTTGAGAAGGCGTTGCCCTTCTTTTATTAAAATGCACTCCCTCTACCATCATATCTGATGAAAAGAGAAGATACCCGCCGCCTTTTTTTCTTATAACAGCCGCGTCGTCTCCTATGCCCTTAAAGACAGACCGATCGTTTCTTATTCTTTTGGATATCCTGTCAATAAATTTAAATTCTCCGAGATCTTTCATCCTCATAGGATTCTCTTTATATTTTTTGCGTATGGTTTCTTTAATATGCCCTTTTCCGTTACGATAGCACTTATCAGATCATACGGCGTTACATCAAATGCCGGATTGTAGACCTCTATACCGGAGGGCGCGGTCCTCACACCCCTGAATCCGAGCACCTCATCCGCCGCCCTCTCTTCTATGGGAATGGCCTTGCCGTTTGACAGGCTAAGATCGAATGTAGATGCAGGGGCTACAACATAAAACGGTATATTATGGTGTCTCGCCAGTACGGCCAGGTTGTATGTGCCTATCTTGTTAGCGGTATCACCGTTACGCGCTATCCTGTCCGCCCCGACGAAGATCTTATCTATTCCTCTCTTCTGCATCAAAGATGCAGCCATGTTATCGCATATGAGTATAGTCTTGATGCCATTCCTCTTAAGTTCCCAGCTCGTAAGGCGCGCACCCTGCAGAAGGGGCCTTGTCTCGTCGACATAGACGGTTATGCCCTTGCGCTCTTTTCGCGCTTCAAAGAGGACACCAAGCGCTGTCCCGTAGTCTGCTGTAGCGAGACCTCCTGCGTTACAGTGCGTCAGTATGCGGTCTCCCTTCTTTATCAAAGATACCCCGCGCTTTGCCATCCGACGGCATATCAGCTTATCCTCCTTTACTACACTGAAGGCCTCTCTCTTAAGCTGCATTTTTAGTTCTTTTAAAGAGATGCTGTCATTATCGAGTAGAACTGTTTCCATCCGCTCAAGCGCCCAGAATAGATTTCTTGCTGTCGGTCTGCTTGATGCAAGATATCTTATGGATCTTAAGAGTTCGCGCTTAAAGGCCTTGTAATTCTTTGCCCCGGACTTCTCAGAGGCGAGGAGCACCCCTAATGCGCCCGCTATGCCGATGGCCGGCGCGCCCCTTACCTTGAGCGTCTTTATGGCGTGCCACAAAGATTTAAGATCCTTTAGATATATATACTTAAATCTTCCCGGCAAGAGCGTCTGGTCAACGAGCTTTATCTTGCCACTTTTCCATTCAATTGTAGGTACAGGCATATCATCTCCACATCAGGCTCGTTAAAAAGTTTTTCTTTATATATATGCAATCGTGAGGGCAGACCTCATGGCAGCAGAAACATCTTATACACTTTATCTCATCTATCTTCGATATGTTTTTGTTTATCGTGATAGCATCATTGGGACATGCTGTCTTGCAGATATTGCACTTCTTGCACCGCGCCCCATCTATAACCGGCCTGAAGTCGATAAGCCTCGCTATATATTTTGCGATTGCCGCAGGAAACTTGTAAGCCAATGCCGTCTGCGGGAGTTTAAAATCTTTTATCCGCGCAGGTCCAAGCCCCACCCCGACGACATCTATATCTTCAAGCCTGCCCTTTCCAAGCCCCCTCTCAGTAGCCTCTTTCAACACAAGATTGTTGGAATAATCCAAACCGGCTATATCTGCAAATACTGCATCGACGCTCACCGCATCGGCACCCGCCAATATAAGGCCTATATTCCTTATGCGTCCGGCAGCGGGGCCATTCTTGTCCATTCCCACTATCCCATCCATGATCGTAAGTCCGGGTCTCGTTATTGAGAATATATCCACGATGACCCTGCTAAAATCTTTCATATGTGGGGCATCCTTATGGTGCTGGACCTTGCTCAAGCCCGGGACAAGGCCGTATGTATTCTTGATTGCGCCCGTAAGGATAGCGAGTGTATGGGTCTTTAATTTAGGGAGGTTTATTATAAGGTCATACTCTTTTACAGCGCTCGCTATATGATAGCCGTCTATATGTAGCGCTTTATCAAATCTTAGAAGTTCTATACCCTCTTCATCGGCAACCTTCTTTACTCCTGACTTTTCATAGACCTCGTCTATAGATTTTATTGTAAAGAAGCTCCCCGGCGAATCACCAATGGCCGGTATAGCACCCGCCGCTTTCACCAAAGAGGCGACCGCCCTTACAAATTCGGGGTGTGTATCGACGGCCTCTTCCGGAAGCCTTGCAGACAATAGATTGGGTTTTATAAGGACCTTCTGGCCCTTCTTTACAAAAGTATTGATGCCGCCTATAAGGTCTAATGCCTCTTTTATGGATCTTTTTACCCCGGCAGGGTCATAGTCATTACACCTTATGATAGATACCTTGGACTTCAATAGCATGCTCATCCTACTACGTTATATCTCCTAAGCCTGAAATCGACTTTCAGTTCTTCTTCGGCTATCCGCTTACACCTCTTTAGATCCACTCCGGGAAGATCAAGAAATGTAACCTCGACCTTTATCCCTGCATCTTTGCATTCCTTTATAAATTCTTTAACTTTATCAAATCCGCCCGGACCGAATTCACTCTTGCAGACCTTATCAAACTGCTCTCGCGTATCCACATTGAGGCTCACTGAAACCTTATCTATCAAACCTTTTAATTCCCCGGCAATGGATCTCTTATGGATAAGGTTACCTTCTCCGTTTGTCACCATCCTTACTGATAGGCCCTTCTTTTTCAACTTTCCGGCAACCTCTTTTACAACATCGAGGCGCAGCGTCGGCTCTCCGTAACCGCAGAATACTATTTCTCTATACTTAGAGGGATCCTTCACGGCTCTCATTATCTCGTCTGCCGACGGTTCTTTATCGAGTTTTAGGTTATGGCCTTTGACAAAATCTGTGGAATTCCTGACGCAGAAATTACATTTATTGGTACACCGGTTTGTGATATTGATATAGAGTGACTCCCTTATAGGATATACTATCCTCGACTCCTCTTCTAACGGCAGCCCGAAGAGTCTCTTCGCATTATGAGTGGTGATCCTCGCTATATCTTCCGCAGAGAGTGCGTATATGCGTGACAATTCCTCAACGAGGTATGTAAGATATGACGGCTCGTTCCTCTTTCCCCTAAAATTCTGGGGCGCGAGAAAGGGCGCGTCCGTCTCAAGGAGAAGCCTTTCTATAGGCACCTTGGACGCCAATGCGCGCAGCCTCTTTGCATTCTTAAATGTGATATTACATGTAAATGATATATGGAGCCCCATCTCTAAACACTCTTTAAGATATTCCTCGTCGGCAGAGAAGCAGTGCATTACACCCTTGATCGGCTCATTTGCAAATTCATCTTTTAGTATCTTGAGCGTATCCGCATGCGCTTCTCTTGTATGTATTACCAGCGGGAGATTATTCTCTTTAGCGAGTCTTATAAAATCGATGAAGAGTCTCTTCTGGAGGTCTTTTGGCGAGAGGTTTCTGTAATAATCGAGCCCCACCTCGCCTATTGCAACGACTTTCTTCTCGCCGGCCAATACCTTAAGCTCACCGGGGACTTTCCCTTTACAATCTTTGGCATAGTGGGGATGTACGCCTACAGTCGCATAGATAATGGGGTTCTTTTTGGCAAGTCCTACGGAACTTTTCGAGCCTTCGACAGAGCTTCCTATATTGATTATATAGGCCACCCCTGAATCCTTGGCCCTTTCTATTACAGCGTCTCTCTCCTGGTCAAAATCTGGAAAGTCGAGATGGCAGTGGGTATCTATAAGTATCATTGTTTAATACGGGGAAATAGCGGTGCGCCCTTATTGATCCGCGTCCCGGACTTTACAAGCCCGAATTTCTTTATATCATTAAAATTTATCTTTGCAAAATCTTTAAGGCCGAGCTGCCCCCACATATTTTCAGCTGATGCAGGCATAAAGGGATATACGGCTATAGTGACTATCCTCAAGACTTCAACGAGTTCATATATAAGCTGCGCCAGTTCATCCTGCTTCCCTTCTTTATTGAGCTTCCATGGAGCCCTTACCTCTATCAATTTGTTTGACCTGTTTATAAACGCCCATATAGCGCTTAAGGTCTCGCTGAAATTGAGACGGTCCATACTCTCCTCTATTCTCCCGGCCATGGCCGCTGCGGCCTCCTGACAGGGTCCGTTCTTCTTGCTGCACGCGGGAACCTTGGATGCAAAATATTTCTCCACCATAGTCAGTGTCCTGTTTAAGAGGTTGCCGAGGTCATTCGCAAGATCTGAGTTAAAGCGCCTTATGAGGGCCTCTTCGCTAAAACTACCGTCAAGACCAAAGGAGACCTCTTTCAATAAGAAGTACCTGTAAGAATCTACCGGATATTTACCGAGTATATAATAAGGGTCTATGATATTCCCTTTCGATTTAGACATCTTCTCGCCTTTGGTCGTCCACCAACCGTGCGCGAATATGGTGCGCGGGGGTTCTATGCCCACCGCATGGAGCATTATCGGCCAGTAGACTGCATGGTGGCGCAGTATATCCTTGCCTATCATGTGAAATTCGGCCGGCCATAACTTTTTGAAACGTTTCTTATTATTCAGGACGCCGGGCCCGCTTATATAATTGGTGAGCGCATCGAACCATACATAGGTAACATACTCTTTATCAAAAGGGAGCTCTATGCCCCAACTCAATCTCTTCTTGGATCTTGAGATGCAGAGGTCATTGAGTTTATTGCCCTTCAAGAATGAAACGACTTCGTTCCGCCTGTAATCGGGCATGATGAAGTCCGGGTTCTTATCTATATAATCTATAAGCCAGTCCTGGTATTTTGATAACTTAAAGAAATAATTCGCCTCCTTTATGCTGTTCAAAGGCCTCTTGCAGTCCGGGCACACCTTATCCTCGGCCTGCGTATGGCTCCAGAACATCTCGCAAGGCACGCAGAACCAGCCGTCATATTCACCTTTATAGATATCTCCCGATTTATATATCTTATCGAGTATAAACTTAACGGTCTCTTTGTGATAGTCGTCTGTCGTCCTTATAAAAAAGTCATAATCTATATTTAAGTCTTTCCAGAGTTTTTTGAAGTTTGGTATTATGCTGTCTGTAAATCGCTTCTCCTCGCCTTTCTTAAAGCCGTTCTCTATCGCTGCGCGCTCTATCTTCTCACCATGCTCATCGGTGCCCGTCATAAAGAAGACCTCGTCGCCGCAGATCCTGCGGAACCTGCTTACCGCATCCGTCGCTATCTGGGTATATGAGTGGCCGATATGCGGCGCCGCATTCACATAATATAGAGGTGTCGTTATATAGAACTTTTTATTCCTTGTTTTCATATGAAACAGTGGTCTGTCTCCCGTCATCGAGCTCTACAACCGCTTCTCTCTTTAAGGCATTTACCGAGATGATCTTTCCCTTGCCCTGTTTAGTCTTTATGATATGCCCCTCTTTGGGCATGCCCTTCATCAGCTTTTTGTAAGTTCCGTATTCATACCCGAGGCAGCACATGAGCCTGCCGCAGCATCCTGATATCTTGGTAGGATTGAGCGGGAGATTCTGCTCCTTTGCCATCTTTATGGTGATAGGCTCAAATTTCTTCAGGAACTTTGCGCAGCATAGCCTCCTGCCGCACGGTCCGAAGCCGTCGAGAAGTTTCGCCTCATCCCTGACACCTATCTGCTTAAGTTCGATTCGCGCTTTAAATATCTTTGCGAGATCCTTTACGAGATCCCTGAAGTCTACCCTATCCTCAGCGGTAAAATAGAATATTATCTTGGACCTATCGAATGAGTATTTCGCATCTACAAGCTTCATATCAAGCTTGTACTCTTCGATCTTCTTCTCGCACGTCGCTACTATATCCTCTATGCGCTTCTTATTCTTCTCGATCTGGTAGAGGTCGCCCTGCGTGGCCTTCCTTATGACCTTTAAGAGCGGTTGCTTTATATCTTTATCCAGCACTACCTCGATATCTGAGACGACCTGGCCGCATTCAAGCCCCCTGTCTGCCTCGACTATTACATATTCATCTACAGTAAAAGACATACCGGAGGCAGAATAGCGCTCTATCTTGCCCGCTTCTCTCAATTTTACCTGTACGACTTCGAACATATTATAGCCCCGTCATAAATGCCAGATTGCTCAAGGCAAGTTTTGGATTTACGTTCTGTTCTATGTATGCGCGCATCTT
>JABMRJ010000026.1 GCA_013202745.1 Candidatus Omnitrophota bacterium | reverse complement strand
GCCCTTACGAGCCTCGTCTTTTTAGGCAGCGGCATAATCTCAAGCTGCTTAGATAACGTAGTAGTCGTTGCCGCCACTATACCGATAATAAAGGACCTGATAGCGATAAACCAGGTGCGGGAGATGCTATGGTGGGTACTGCTCTTCGGAGCCTGCTTTGGCGGAAACTTGACTATTATAGGATCTACGGCTAATATAATAGCCATAGGGACGCTTGAAAAGGACAGGAAACAGACGATTAAGTTTCTGGATTGGCTGAAGCTGAGCATATGGCCGAGCATCTGCACTATGACCTTTGCGCTTCTGTTCTTTATATTTGTCTATTCACATATCTACAAGTAAAAGGAGGAAAGAAAAATGAGAATACTCATAGCAGCGATCTTTCTTTTTGTATTGCCGTCGGTTGTATCCTGCGCCAAAGCGCAGGATGAATCTGCAACAAATGTAATAAGGAAATACAACGCGCTCTACGGAGAGGTCAGTGGCGTAGATACGGCAGCGGGTACGATAACTTTGCTTGAATATAATTACGACCTGGATGAAGAGGCGGATATGCCCTACCGTGTCAACGAAGATACGGAATTTGAATTTACAGACGGCCTGGACGGGATATCACCCGGAGATTGGGTAGATATTGAATACAGCACAGACACGGATGGCCAAAGAAAAGCGGATTATATAGCTCTGGAAAAAGAACCTGTTTTAGAAGAAGAGATCGGTACTATTGCAGAAGATGTAGAAGAGACGATGGAAAACGAGGAAGTAGAGGAATAGTCATGGGACAAAAAACGAGATTCATGATAAAAAAGAAGCAGAAGAGGCGCAGGCGAAGCCGCCTAAAGAAGTTAAGAGACAAACAGCTTGATGTAAAAGAATACTTTTGTGACGGCTGTTACCTGGGCCCGAGAAAGACAAAATGAACTATAATTATATAGAAAAAGGCAAGGGCGATGCCGTAATAATGCTCCACGGCATGTTCGGACAGCCTTCTAACTGGATTAAGATAATCGACGCACTGGCCGGAAAGCGCAGGATACTGGCACTTGAGCTGCCGTATCTCGCTCTATCAAAAGAGAAGTGTGATATATTATACCTGGCGGATTATGTATTGAAATTCGCAGACAGCCTGGGGATAGATAGGTCTACCTATATAGGCAATTCGCTCGGCGGGCATATCGCCCTCGATATAGCGATAAAGAACCAGCGGCGCGTTAAGAGCCTTATACTCACAGGGAGTTCAGGGTTATACGAAAGAGGGTATGAGGAAGACCTGCAGATCCATCCGACCAGGGAATATATGAAGAAGAAGATCGAGGAGATATTTTATGATAAGAGCTTTGTAACCGACAAGATAGTCGACCTGGCTTATGACACGCTCCTTAACAGAAGGTATAAGTTGAATATAGTGCGCCTGAGCAAATCCGCCAAGGGTTATAACGTAAAAGAACTCCTTCATAATATAAAGTGCCCCACCCTTCTTATATGGGGTAAGGAAGATACTATTACCCCTCCAAGCGTGGCAGTAGAATTTAACAAAAATATTAAGAATTCAAGACTCGAGTTTATAGACAGGTGCTGCCATGCTCCCATGATGGAATATCCGGACAAGTTCGGCGCGCTTGTTCTGGACTTCCTCACCGCCAATCGATGATACCAGATGCGATTATAAGTAAATATCTTTCCTTGTATGCCCGCCGCAGAAAGAGAATACTCGAAAAAGTAAAGTCCGATCCTTCCGGAGTACAGAAAAAAGCCCTACAGTATATACTGGACAAGGCGAAGGATACAGCAATAGGAAATCACTTCGGTTTTAAAGAGATAAAATCTGTAAAGGATTATCAAAGAAAAGTTCCCCTTATGTATTATGACCAGATGAAGCCGTGGATTGACGGCTGCCTGGAAGGGCGGCCGGACCATATATGGCCCGGCAGGATCAAATACTTCGCCTTAAGCTCAGGTACGACTACGGGAAAAAGTAAGTATATACCGCTTTCAAATGAGATAATAAAAAGGAACAGGCAGGCGGGGCTCGATTGCATATCTTTCTATCTTAACAATACTAATGACACAGATCTTTTCAAAGGAAAGCTGTTATTTCTCGGAGGGTCTACATCGCTCACCCCTTTAAAAAACGGAATTTCTGCCGGAGATATGAGTGGTGTCATGTCTAAATTCATACCTTTTTACGCGCGCCATCTTTATGAGCCGGGCAGGAAGATAGCGCTTATCCCGGATTGGGAAGTGAAGATAGCGAGCGTTGTAGAAAGGCTGAAGGATAGCGATGTCAGGCTTGTCTGCGGTATTCCGCCCTGGCTTCTTATACTCTTTGAAAAGCTCATTAATGCTAAAGGCAGGGAGAAGGTGTGTGACGTATGGCAGAATTTCTCATTGCTTATACATGGAGGGTTGGATTTTTCACCATATGAGAGTCTTATGCGGGATCTTGTTGGGAAGGATCTCTACTATATGGAGACATACTTTGCATCAGAGGCCCTTATAGGTATCCAGGATAGACCGTCCCCTTCCTCACGCGCTGTAAATGAAGAGGGGCTATTGCTGATGCTCGATTACGGCATCTTTTACGAATTTGTAAAAGCAGAGGAGCTCGACAAAGATAATCCTGTAAGATATACCGTCTCAGATATAGAGCTGGATACAAACTATGCAATAGCAATTACCAATATTAACGGACTCTACAGTTATTTTATCGGAGATACAGTAAAATTTGTCGCGAAAGATCCTCTGAGGATCAAGGTTACAGGAAGGACCAAAGATTATTTGAGTGCACTCGGGGAACATGTGATAGGGGAAGAGGTAGAGTATGCCATGTCTCAGGCATTATCCCGGACCGGGGCTACGATAAATAATTATACCGTGGCTCCACATTTTCCGAAGGATAAATCAAAGCGCCCCGGCCACCAATGGCTTGTAGAGTTTTCAAGACGGCCGGATGATGCAGATAAATTCATGGATATTATAGATGCTGCGCTCTGCAAGAAGAATAGAGATTACGAAACGCGCAGGGAGAAGGGTTTCTCCATGGCGCCACCCTTGCTATATGAATTAAAAAAGGGCACTTTCTATAAATGGCACAAGTCCAAGGGTCAGCTGGGTGGACAGCATAAGACACCGCGCTTGAGGAGCAGCAGGGAGATAGCTGAAGAGCTTATAAAGTTGAATCTTGAATAGACCATATAATTATTGTATAATGAGTACAATAAAGCAGCTATAAATATGATAAAAAAAATATCTAAGATACTATCAATAGTCGCCCTTCTCTATGTATTTCTGGTCAGCATAAGCCTGCTCAGCGCATCCTTTAAGGCATTTGGCAATGGTTTTGCCAATGCCCTTATCCAAACCACATCTAACCCTTTTGTAGGGCTCTTTATAGGTATACTGGCCACCAGCATCATACAGAGTTCCTCTACTACGACCTCTATGATAGTCGGCTTCGTTGCATCAGGGGCGCTCACGATAGAAAATGCTATCCCTATGGTAATGGGCGCGAATATTGGAACGACCGTTACGAATGCCCTCGTCTCATTGAGCCATGTTACAAGGAAGGAAGAGTACAAGAGGGCGATGTCATGTTCATCGCTCCATGATATCTTTAACATCTTTACCGTTATCATACTGTTTCCAATAGAGTTAAGCACAGGATATTTAAGGCGTTCCGCAGGTTTTCTTGCCGACAAGTTCGGACAATGTGCCGGCATCCATGTAATGAGTCCGCTTAAGGCCGTCATAAAACCCGCCATTAATGGTATAAAAGCCCTTCTAATGGATGTAGCCGGCCTACCGTCAGTACTATCCGGCATAATAATGCTCATACTTGCCCTTGCCATGTTGTTTACCGCGCTCATTTTTATAGTAAAGATCATGAAATCGAGCACGGCCAAGAGGGCAGAGATAGTATTTGATAAGATACTGGGAAGGAGTGGGCTTATAGGGATATTCATGGGCCTTATATTTACAGCCATAGTACAGTCAAGCTCTGTTACAACATCTATACTCGTTCCTATAGTGGCCTCGGGCATTACTACGGTAGAGGCGGTATTTCCTATAACGATGGGGGCAAATTTAGGTACTACAGTTACGGCAATGCTCGCTGCGCTCACGGGTAATGTTGCGGGTATAACTATAGCATTTGCGCATTTTTTATTCAATCTTACGGGCACGTTGATAGTCTACAATATACATATATTAAGGAATTTTATAATCAACCTTGCAAAGAGACTGGCTTCGGCCTGCGCGGAACGCAAGGTATTGGCATTATTATATGTCATAGGCATGTTTTATATCTTACCTGCGTCATTTATATTTGTCTCTAGGTTTTTTAACAGATAGGAGGGCAACGATGTTTAAAAATCTGCTTGATTTCTGGAAAGGGAAAGATTTCCTGACGAATGTTCTGGGAGAATTCGAGAATATGTTAAAAGACGCCCAGGTGATGTTTGGGTCTGTCTGCAAAAAACTTCTTGAGAATGAGGACATGCCCGGTCTCGAGGATAAGATCTATGAGGTTGACAAGAATATCAATCTCATCGAAAAAGATATAAGAAAGAGGATAATAGAGCACCTCTCCATACAGCCGTCCGTTGATATAAGCATGAGCCTTTTGCTTATGAGCGTGGTAAAGGATGCCGAACGGCTCGGTGACTATGCAAAAAACCTTTTTGAGGTATCCCGTTTAAAGAAAGGGCCGCTTGATAAAGGTACTTATGTAAAGATGTTTGATGCTATAGATAAGACCATAATGAAGATGTTTGACGATACGAAGAAGGCGTTTATAGAATCAGATGAAGAGGCCGCCAAGAGTATATGGCAGACTGAGAGGGGTATTGTGAAGAGGTGCGACGGCATCTTAGAAGAGCTTGCCAAGAGCAATCTCGGCACCAATGAAGCCGTAACCTTTACCCTGATGGCGCGGTATTTCAAGAGGACCGCAGCACACCTTACCAATATCGCTACATCAGTCATACTGCCCATTTCGGAGTTGGACTTCTTTGACGAAAAGAGGAGATCAGAAGATGTTTAGCAAAAACAGGGTATTTGTAATACTCATTATGATAGCTCTCCTTTTTTCAGGAGGGTGCGTTAAGAGAAATCTCCACATAATGACCGATCCGCCGGGCGCGCAAGTCTATTTTAATGATGCGCCTACAGGTGTAACCCCCCTGGACTATGACTTCATATGGTATGCCGAACATAAGGTGAGGATCGAGAAGGAAGGGTACGAGACGCTCGAGTCCATAGAGGACATAGTGCCACCTTCTAAATTCTGGTGGCTGACAGATCTTTTTTTAGAACTCATGCCGCGCGACTATTGGGACAAAAGAGAGCTCTCTTATACGCTTCTACCCCTGGAAGAAAACTAAATTAATTAAATAGTTGACAGGCCGTAATCATTGTGTTACTATTTTTATAAAAGTAACACGAGGATATTTATATGCCGCAGATCAAAAGATTTGGTGTCTCACTCGAAAAGGAACTATCTGAGAAATTTGAAGCGCTGATGGTGCGCAAGGGATATAAGAATCGTTCCGAAGCCATCCGAGATCTTATAAGGGGAGATCTTGTAAAAAAGGAGTGGGCTCGCGGGCGCGAAGTAGCGGGCGTCGTGACGCTGGTATATGACCACCACAAAAGGGAACTTGTTTCTCATCTCACAGATATCCAGCATGAATTCCACCATTTGATAATATCGACCCAGCATATACACCTTGACCACGACAACTGCCTCGAAGTGATAATTACTAAAGGGAAACCGGATAAGGTGCAGGCTCTTGCAGAAAGATTACGTTCTACAAAGGGCGTAAAATACGGTTTGCTCAATATGGCCACTACTGGAAAAGGGTTAGGCTAAATAAAAGAGATTATATATTAATATGAGATCATTAGTTATAACAGTCTTAATTATTTTATTATTGGCTGGTAGGGCATTTTCTTCCGATGATGATATTACTATGCAGGATCTGATGCAGGAGATAAGAGCGCTTAAGACCAAGGTCTCGGAGCTTGAAGATAAGCTTACGCAGCAGGCCAGGAAAAGCGAAAAGCAGGAGAAGGTCATAGCGAGGAAGGCAGAGAAAACAGAACACATAGATACACATATATTGCATAAAGAAGATGGCGGTTACCGGATACCGGGCGGCCTCAAGATAGACGCGGGAGCGACCTTCGTGGGACAATTTGCAGTCAACCCTAATGAATCAGGGACCGAAGAAGAACAGGTCTTAGATGGCACATATTCAATAGATATCGAGATTGAAAAGGAGATAGGTGAGAATGGGCTTGCGTTTATACATCTTGAATCCGGAGAAGGTAACGGCCTTGACTTAGATGAGATTACTACATTCAGCGCAGTAAACAGGGACGCAGCTAATACAGGTTCCGAAGTAGATGTTACCGAAGTGTGGTATGAACATGGTTTTCTAGATAATAGGTTTGTGATTACAGGGGGTAAGCTCGATACCACTATATATATGGACCAGAACACAGTTGCAAATGACGAGACCTCGCAATTTTTAAGCACCATATTCAGGAATTCATCCGCGATCGATTTTCCGACAGGCATCAATACGTGGGGCTTCAGGACAGCCTTCGTACCTTATGACTGGATAGAGATAGGAACGGGCATATTTGATGACGACAATGACTGGGAAGACCTCTTAGAGGACTACTTCACATTTAGCCAGGTAAATATAAAGCCAAACCTCATGGACAGGGAAGGAAATTACAGGCTCTATGGCTGGTACGATGATTCCAAACACGCCAAATGGTCGGATCCTAATACAGATACTCAGTCAAACTTCGGTTTTGGCACAAGCTGCGACCAGAGGGTTACAGATTATCTTACATTATTCGGCAGATTTGGATGGGAGGATCCGGATGTGTCTACTGTTGAATGGACATGGAGCAGCGGCTTCCAGCTCGATGGGCCCCTATGGAAGAGAGATAAGGACTTCATAGGTTGCGCCATAGGCATGGATATACCGAGTGACGAATATGGCGACTCCGGCGCCGGCTATGACGATCCGGAAGGGCATATAGAGGCATACTACAGTTTCTATGTAAATGACCATCTCTCCATATCGCCGGATTATCAATTTATATGGAACCCCAACGGATCGAATGACGATCCTATAAATATAGTAGGGCTTAGAGGCCAGGTAGACTTTTAGTTATAAGGAGGCATTATGAGCGGAGAATTAAAGATTCTTTTTATTACGGCGGCATCAATAGGCTTCTTCCATACATTATTTGGGCCGGACCACTATCTCCCGTTTATAGTAATGGGTCGGGCGAGGAATTGGTCTCTTGTAAAGACCTCTATTATAACATTCCTCTGCGGTCTGGGACATGTCTTGAGCTCAGTACTACTCGGCGCTATAGGCATAGCTCTGGGAATGGCAGTAATGAAGTTAGAGGGGCTGGAGGCCGCACGCGGTAATCTGGCTGCCTGGGCATTGATAGGATTCGGTTTTGCTTACTTTATATGGGGAATACGGCAAGCAATAAGAAACAGGCCCCATAAGCATATGCACATACATGATAGTTTTGATATGCACGTGCATGACCATGCTCATACAAAAGAGCATGCCCATGTCCATACCAAAGAGGGCAAGAAGAGCATCACACCGTGGATATTATTTACGATATTTGTCCTTGGCCCATGCGAACCGCTTATACCTATACTTATGTATCCGGCTGCAAAGAATAGCATGATAGGATTGATAGGCGTGACACTTACCTTTAGCGCCATAACCATAATGACTATGCTGGCTATTGTAGTGGCGACCTCTTTGGGGGTGAAGCTTATACCCATGGGTAAGATTGAGCGCTATACTCACGCATTGGCCGGAGCTACAATATGTTTAAGCGGGCTTGCAATACAATTTTTAGGATTGTAAAACGGAAGATTAAACGGATAGCATAATGAAAAAAGCGTATTTAATATTATCCATAATCGTGATGCTTCTGGCATGCGGTATCCTTGCAATAAATCCCTCTTATGCAGACATACTATACGAAGAGGGTCAGCCTGTCGAGGTCCTTACCATAGTTATGTGCGCTATAGCATTGGTGCCTTCACTTATACTCTTATTTAAAAAGATAAAAGAGAGATCGGGATACGGATTTTGGCTCTTTTTGTCTATCTTTCTTATAATATTCATAGGTGACGAATCGAGCTGGGGCATGAGCTTTTTTGGTTTTACCAAACATAAGATAGCCGGGGTAGGATTTGACGGACTCCACGATATTTTGGGTATAGGCATAGGCGCAATCAAGAAGGTAAGGAATTACATAAGGTCTATAGGATTTACAGACATTAGGTCTATAGCCATATTTATAATATCAGGTTTATCTATTATAACAGCAGCCTATCTTTCAATAAGACTCTTGATTAAAAACAGGAATGATATATATAATTTCTTCTCCAAAAACATTAAGTGGGAACCCTTCTTTTTTCTCCTTGTAGGACTCATAATATTAGGTACCTCGATGCTCATAGATGAGGATAACCTCATCAATTTCCCCCACAAAAAAGCTGTAGAAGAGTCGTTTGAATTCCTGTCTGCTTCGGCGCTCTTCTTCGCAGCCATTTCAGAACTTAAGAGAAAGAGATGTACGACATAATTGTAGTAGGCGCAGGACATGCCGGCATAGAGGCGTCGCTTGCAGCGCGGCGTATCGGCAAGAAAACACTACTGGTTACTATGCGCACAGGCACTATAGGCGCCATGTCATGCAACCCTGCCGTTGGAGGCCTTGGTAAGGGGCAGCTTGTTAAGGAGGTTGATGCCCTTGGCGGAGAGATGGCAAAGGCGACAGATGCCTGCGGCATACAGTTCAGGCAGCTCAATACGAAGAAAGGTCCGGCTGTCAGGTCTTCCAGGGCGCAGGTAGATATGTATAAGTACCAAGGATATATGGAAAGAGTTGCTGCAGGCGAGAAAGGGCTCGATGTTAAAGAAGGGATAGTAGAGGAGGTTCTGGTAAAAAACGGCAAGGCTATGGGTGTCAAGCTGGCTTCAGGAAAAGTCTTTAAAGCCAGGGCAGTCATACTGACCCCCGGCACATTCTTGAAAGGCCTTATACATATAGGATTGAAGAATTTCTCAGGCGGGCGCATTGGAGACGAGGCGGCTGTCGGGCTCTCTGATAACTTAAAGAGTCTCGGGCTCTCCATGTCGCGCCTTAAGACCGGAACGACTCCGCGCCTTAATGGAAAGACGATAGACTTCTCTAATTTGCGCATGCAGCCCGGTGATCAAAATCCAAAACCCTTTTCGTTCAGGACAGAAGATATTACAACCAAGCAAGCCCCATGTTTTATAACGCATACGAACAAGAAGACGCATGATATTATAAGGGACAACCTCGACCGCTCGCCGCTATATGCCGGTGTCATCAAATCTACGGGCGTAAGGTACTGTCCTTCAATAGAAGATAAGATAGTGCGGTTTACAGAGAGGGATTCACACCACATATTTCTTGAGCCGGAGGGGATGGATACCAACAGGTACTACCCAAACGGCATATCGACAAGTCTCCCCGAGGATATACAGCTCGATTTAGTAAGGAGCATAAAAGGGCTCGAGAAAGCAGAGATCGAGACGATGGGCTATGGCATAGAATATGATTTTTGCGATCCCACAGAATTGAAACCTACGCTTGAGATAAAGTCGATCGAAGGCCTCTATCTTGCAGGGCAGATAAACGGGACTACGGGTTATGAAGAAGCGGCATCGCTCGGACTCATGGCCGGCATAAATGCATCTTTAAAGATAGACGGTAAAGAGCCCATCATACTTGACCGGTCACAGGCATATATAGGTGTCCTCATAGATGATCTTGTTACCAAGGGCACAAACGAACCCTACAGGATGTTTACATCGCGCGCTGAATACAGGCTCATCCTGCGTGAAGATAACGCAGACCTTAGATTGGGAGATATAGGTTATAGATTGGGACTGTTAAAGAAAGATGAATACGATCTCATCCAAAAGAAACGTAAAAATATTGAAAAAGAGATCAAGAGATTAAAAGAGACAAAGATCAGTGCATCAGAGAGCGTGAACGCGAAACTTAAGATATGGAAGTCGAGCTCCATAGAAGAACCGCAGCCGCTGGATAGACTATTAAAGAGGCCGGAGATCTCTTATGAAAAAATAGTAGAGCTCGGAGGATCGAACGGAAGATTAAGAAGAGATGAACTTACCGGGATCGAAATAGAGATTAAATATAAAGGTTTTATCGAAAGACAGAACCGCGATATAGGGAAATTTAACAAAATAGAGCGCATAAAGATACCTGACGGGATAGATTACAATACGATAACAGGCCTCTCAAATGAGATAAAAGAGAAGTTGACGAAATTTAGACCCGTCTCAGTCGGACAGGCCTCACGCATATCCGGCGTGACACCCGTCGCAATATCATTATTGATGGTATACCTTAAAGATGGACAAAACGGCTAATTACAAAAAACTAAAAGATATCTGCCTGGATAGAGGCGCGGCCCTCTTCGGCGTATCTTTATTGGATCCGGATAAGGAACGGATATTTCTTCCGGGGAATATACTAAAAGGGCTTAATAGAGCCGTATCGCTTGCAGTGAGATTATCAGATCCCATACTGGATCAGATAACGGATAGGCCTACGAAGCTATATTTTCATCACTATAGAGCAGTAAATATGTTTATGGACCAGCTCGCTATACATATCCAGCAATATATACAGAAAGCGGGTTTTAAGGCCTTGCCTATACCCGCCTCCAATATAGTAGACTGGGAAAAACAGCTGGGACATCTTTCCCATAAGAGATTTGCAGAACTATCAGGGATAGGCTGGACAGGCAGAAATAATCTTATTGTAAACCCGAAATACGGCTCAAGGATAAGGCTCGTTACCA
This sequence comes from Candidatus Omnitrophota bacterium, assembly GCA_013202745.1. GTDB lineage: Bacteria > Omnitrophota > Gorgyraeia > JABMRJ01 > JABMRJ01 > JABMRJ01. The sequence continues at coordinate 9,686 of JABMRJ010000026.1, read as the reverse complement.
TCCTGACAGATATGCCATTGAGCATAGATAAGCCGCTTGATGATAACTGCGGAGACTGTACAAGGTGCATGGATGTCTGCCCATCAGCGTCTATAAAGAAGAGCAGCGAAGAGTTTGACCATAAGGGGTGCTACGAAATGTTGAAGGAATTTAGAAACAAGGGTTATGTCGATCAGTTTATCTGCGGCATATGTGTTAAAGCGTGTAATGGCGGGTAGAATATGTGCGGCATTGCCGGTATAGCCAGTCTTAAAAAAGGCACCATAAACAGAGATCTCCTGGGGCGGATGGTAAAGGTTTTAGAACATCGCGGCCCGGACGACGAAGGTTTTTATCTATCGTCTTCCCAGAATCCCAATACAGAACTTGATGTAGGGCTTGGCCATAGACGCCTGAGTATAATAGACTTAAAGGGCGGTTGCCAGCCCATGGCGAACGAGAATAAGACGATCTGGATAGTCTATAACGGCGAGATCTATAACTTTCCCGAGCTTAAAAGTTCACTGATTAAGAAGGGTCACAGGTTTACTACCAAAAGCGATACGGAGGTCCTGCTCCACCTCTATGAAGAGAAAGGTGTCGAGTGTCTCGGTGACCTAAGGGGCATGTTTGCATTTTCTATATGGGATGCCAATAGAAATGAGCTCTTCCTTGCAAGAGACAGGGCGGGGCAGAAGCCATTATATTATTATGAGCAGAGTGGCCTCTTTATCTTTGCATCGGAGATCAAGTCTATACTTGAGCATAATGCTGTAAAGAGGGAATGCGATTTAACATCCCTTGATAAATATCTTACCTACGGGTATGTGCCAAGCCCTGATACCATGTTCAAAGGGATAAAAAAACTGCCACCTGCCCATTACATGATATATAAAGACGGCAGGACGGCTATCAAGAGATACTGGGGGCTCGACTACTCACAAAAGAGCGATATCTCTTTTGCCGAGTCAAAAGAGAGGCTCTACAATATCCTGGGTGAAGCTACAAAGATGCGCCTCATAAGCGATGTTCCATTAGGCGCATTCTTAAGCGGAGGCGTAGACTCAAGTTGTGTAGTAGCACTTATGAGTAAGTTGTCATCCGGAAAGGTTAAGACGTTTACCATAGGTTTCACAGAGTCCGATTATAGTGAGCTTGAACACGCAAGATATATCTCTAAGAGATTTGGTACGGACCATAAGGAATTTATAGTGAGCCCCAAGGCCCTTGAGGTCCTTCCAAAGTTGGCCTGGCATTACGGGGAACCATTTGGCGACTCTTCATGCATACCTACTTATTATGTCTCAAATATGACGAGGGAGCATGTAACGGTCGCTTTAAACGGCGACGGGGGAGATGAGTCATTTGCCGGTTATGAGCGCTACAGAGGCATAAGGGCTGCACAGCTTTTAAGATCTGCTCCGAGAATCTTTCTAAAGGCAGGACTCGCAGCCGGCAGATTTACAAAATACGGCAGGAGATTTTTTAACGGCATCATCGATAGCAAGGATCTCTATGGTGCATATCTAAATTGGATGAGATTCTTTACCGAAAGAGATAAAGAAGGGCTCTATTCGGGTAATATAAAAGACGCTTTAGGGAACAAGAACGCGGATGACAGTTTTTTTGATATCATAAAGGGTTCAGGAGCGCAAAGTCCGGTTGAAGAGGCGATGTATGCAGATATAAATACCTACCTGCCCGAAGACCTTCTCGTTAAGGTCGATATAGCCACCATGGCAAATTCTCTTGAGGGGCGCTCGCCATTCCTGGACCATAAGCTCATGGAGTTTGCGGCATCCCTGCCGGTTGACTATAAGTTACGCGGGCTCAATTCAAAGCATATTTTAAAAGAGACCTTTAAGCGGGATATACCCCTCTCTTTTCTTAACAGGAGAAAGAAGGGGTTCGGCGTGCCTGTGGGCAGATGGTTCTCTGGAGAACTCAAGGATTTTACCGCAGATATGCTCCTGGGACGCGAATCATTAAAGAGGGGCATATTTTCTGAAAGTTTTATCAAAAATACCCTGCGCGAGCACAACCTCAAGAAGTATGACCATACCCACCGTATATGGGCCCTCTTAAGTTTTGAGATGTGGCACCGTATATTTATAGATAAGCATTCTATTTGACAAAATATACATATCTGATATAATTATATCCTTCCTATGGTAATACAGGTGCTTACGAAAATAGCTTCTCTTTTTCTGATGCTCGCGGTAGGGGCTGTGGCGAGAAAGAGGCAGATCATAACCGATGAGACCCTGGATAATCTCTGCAAGATAGTCTTAAGCGTAACCCTTCCATTTCTGCTTTTATATGTGCTTTACCAGTGCGATAGGGAGACCCTCATATCCTTATGGCCGGCACCGTTCTATTCGGCTTCTATCATCTTTACCGGTTATGTATTGAGTTATCTAATAGCGTCATTTTTGAAATTGCCCCTCAAGAAAAAAGGCACATTCATATTTGTTTCGAGTTTCCAGAACTCAGGATTCTTTGCTATACCGCTTGCGCTCGTACTCTTCGGTGAAAAAGGGGTGCTCTACGTGATCATATTCAACATGGGATTCAACATGCTTTACTGGACGTTCGGCGTATGGATGCTGCAGGGTACCGGGAACCCTCTGGGCATAAAGTCACTTAAGAATATTATAAATCTGCCTGCCATAGCGCTTGCAGTAGGCGTCTTTTTAGTATTATTCTCCGTAAAACTCCCAAAGGCATTTGTGGATACGGCGCACATGCTGGGCAATGCCACCATACCCCTGGCGCTGATTGTCGTAGGTGCAATGCTCGCGAGCAAAAATTTAGCGAAGAGATCAGAGATCAGAGACCTTTCTCTTATAACGCTTTGCAGGATCGTTCTCGTGCCGCTTATATTTTTGATAGTCCTCTTAAACATTAATAGATTGTCGCCTATTATGCGTTCCATCATGATGCTCCAGGCGTGTATGCCTTCTGCGGCAACAGCGCCGCTCGTTGCAAAGCGGTTCGGCGGGGACTATAGCCTTGCTGCGGGCGCAGTATTCTATACAACACTTTTAAGTATAATAACAATACCAATTTTTATGAGCTTGGTGCAGAGATGAACAGAGTTAAGGCTTTCGATACGATCGCTATATTGGATTTCGGATCGCAGTATACCCAGCTTATCGCCCGGCGCGTAAGGGAGTTTAAGGTATTTAGCGAAATACTCCCGCACGATATAAAGGCGTCGGATCTCCTTGATAGGAACCCGCGCGGCATAATACTCTCCGGAGGGCCAGCGAGCGTAAGGTTTGATAAGAGCCCCATATGCGATAGCGGGATATTTAATCTCGGGATACCGGTGCTTGGTATATGCTACGGTATGCAGCTTATGTCAAAGCTTCTCGGTGGTAAAGTCCACGGCGCAAGGGCGCGCGAATACGGTTATGCGCAGCTTAAGATAAAGTCGCGGAACCTTCTGCTTGGCGGCATAAAGAGCGGCACTCAGGTGTGGATGAGCCACGGCGATGAGGTGAGGAGGATGCCCAAAGGTTTTAAGAGAATAGCCGACACGCAGAATTCATCTATAGCCTCCATTGCCGATGAAGCAAAGGGTTTCTACGGGGTGCAGTTCCACCCGGAAGTGGTCCATACCGCAGAGGGGAAGAAGATCCTCAAAAATTTCTTATTCAAGATCTGCGCCGCCAAAAGCGGCTGGACTATGAAGTCTTTCATAGAGGATACGGTAAATGCCGTGAGGAAAGAGGTTGGAAGAGATAAGCTTATACTCGGATTGAGCGGCGGTGTCGACTCTTCCGTCCTGGCAGTCCTTTTAAATAAGGCCTTAAAGAAGAACCTTACATGTATCTTTGTAAATAACGGTCTCCTGCGCAAGGATGAGGCAAAGAGGGTCATAAATACATTTAAGAAACACTACCGCATGAATCTAAAATATGTAGATGCAACAGCGGTTTTCTTAAAGAACCTTAAAGGGATTACCGATCCGGAGAAGAAGAGGAAGATAATAGGAAGGGAGTTTATAAGGGTATTCGAAAAAGCGGCAAAGAAGCTCGGAGGGGTTAAATTCCTCGGACAGGGAACCCTGTACCCCGATTTAATAGAGAGCCGTTCATCTTTTGGAGGCCCTTCTGTCACTATAAAGACCCATCATAACGTAGGCGGGCTGCCCGAAAAGATGAAGATGCGGCTCGTAGAGCCGTTTAAATATCTCTTCAAGGATGAAGTCAGGCTTGTGGGCAGGGAATTGAAGCTCCCGGATGATATAATATACAGACAGCCTTTTCCCGGACCGGGACTGGCTGTGAGGATAATCGGCAAAATTACCAGGGACAGGCTCTCCATATTAAGGGAAGCAGATGCTATCATAATAGATGAGATAAAGACCGCCGGGCTCTACAGAAAGATCTGGCAGAGTTTCGGGGTGCTTTTGCCTATTAAGACCGTAGGTGTTATGGGTGACGAACGCACTTATGAAAATGTCATCGCTATACGTACCGTCAAGAGTCTGGACGGTATGACAGCCGATTGGGTAAGGTTACCCGCAGAGTTGATAGCGAAGATCTCCAATAGGATAATAAACGAGGTGAGGGGGGTCAACAGGGTAGTTTATGATGTATCGAGCAAGCCTCCGAGCACAATAGAATGGGAATAGGCATGGAAGACGCGCTAAAACATAAGTGCGGAGTATTTGGGATATACGGCCATAAAGATGCGGCAAGGCTCGCATATTTCGGCTTATATGCGCTCCAGCACAGGGGGCAGGAGAGCGCAGGCATAGCCGTCTCCGACAGAAAAAGCGTAAACTGCTTCAAGGGTATGGGGCTTGTCTCAGATGTATTTAATGAAGAGAACCTTAAAGACTTAAAGGGCGATATAGCCATAGGACATGTCCGATACTCAACCTCGGGCTCTACTGTAATAGAGAATGCCCAGCCTTTCAGCGTAAAATATTCAGAGGGTTTTATATCCGTAGCGCATAACGGCAACCTTGTAAATACGTGTAAGCTTAGAAGGAGACTAGAGAGAGATGGTTCTATATTCCAGACGAGCATGGATTCCGAGGTAATAGTGCACCTGATAGCCAGCGAAAATGGTTCTTTTGAAGAGAGGCTCGTAGCCTCTTTAAAAAAGATCAAGGGTGCTTTTTCCATCACCATACTTACAGAAGATAAGCTCGTAGCAGCGCGGGATCCCAATGGCTTCAGGCCATTATGTATAGGAAAGTTCGCCGGGGCATATTGCATAGCGTCCGAGACGAGCGCGCTCGATCTTATAGAAGCAACATATGTTAGGGATGTCGAGCCGGGTGAGATCGTAATTGTGGATGGCAAAGGTATTCGATCGCTAAAGCCATTTCCAAAAGTGAAACCCGCACAGTGTATATTTGAATATATATATTTTGCAAGGCCCGACAGCAGTATCTATGGAGCAAGCGTATACAATGCGCGCAAAGAGCTCGGCAGACAGCTTGCCCGGGAACATCCGGTAAAGGCCGATAGGGTTTTACCGGTACCGGATTCGGGAACCTGCGCAGCGTTGGGGTTTACTGAAGAGTCCGGCATACCTTTTGAGATGGGCATCATAAGGAACCATTATATAGGAAGGACATTCATCCAGCCGTCACAGCGTATAAGAAATTTAGGTGTTAAGATAAAATTGAATCCCGTAAAGGAGATAATAGATAATAAAAGAATAGTCCTTATCGAGGACTCCATAGTAAGGGGGACGACATCGCGGGTCAGGATAAAGACATTGCGTGAGGCCGGCGCAAAAGAGGTCCACATGAGAGTTACCTGCCCTCCGATTATAAACCCCTGCTTCTTCGGCATAGACTTTCCTACAAAGAAGGAGCTTATAGCCTCATCACGTTCGATTGAGAAGATAAGAAAGTTTATAGGCTTAGACAGCTTAAAATACCTGAGTCTCGAAGGCATGCTCGATGCCATGCCTGTAGATAAGACGAGCTTCTGCACGGCCTGTTTTACAGGAGATTATCCTATAGCTATTGAGGATGAGCAGCATAAGTTTATACTGGAGGAGAAGTTTTTAAAGAGGCGCAAGGTTTAAAAATCACTTGAGTTTTAAATTTAATGTTATATAATTGAGTCGTAATTAGAAGCGGGACCGGAACAAAAATAGAGGAGGAATGCAATGAAACAAGTAGTTAAGGCCGATCTTAAATTGGCAAATGAATTAGGGCTTACGGAAGAGGAGTTTAATAAAATAAAAGAGTTAATGGACAGAGACCCGAACCCTACGGAACTCGGCGTATTTTCGGCCATGTGGTCGGAACACTGCAGTTATAAAAATTCAAGAGGGCTCTTTAGACTCTTTCCAACCAAAGGCAAAGACGTGCTGGTTTCAGCCGGTGAGGAAAATTGCGGGATTGTCGATATAGGCGACGGCCTGGGAGTTGCATTTAAGATAGAGTCCCACAACCATCCTTCCGCGGTAGAGCCGTTTGAGGCCTCTGCAACGGGGATAGGCGGCTGCCTGAGAGACATATTTACGACCGGCGCAAGGCCTGTAGCGGTCCTTGGCGCGCTGAGGTTCGGAAGCCTTGATAACGAACGGGTTAAATTTTTGTTTAAAGAAGTTATAAGGGGGCTCGCCCATTACGCCAATACTGCAAAGGTCAATGCAGTCGGAGGCGACAGCTATTTCGATGAGAGTTATGAGGGAAATCCTCTTGTTAATGCCTTTGTGGTCGGCATCGCCAAGGTTAAGAATATTGTAAGGGGCACCGCTTACGGAGTCGGAAACGCCGTATATTATATAGGAAGGGCGACCGGTAGAGACGGGGTAGGAGGGGCGAGCTTCGCCTCAAAAGAGATAACCGAAGAGTCCGCATCGGTCGAAAACGCGGTTGCCATAGGCGATGCAGAACTCGGAAGGCGTCTTAGAGAGGCCTGTCTTGAGTTAATAGAAAATGGGCTTGTGGCGGGAATGCAGGATATGGGCGCGGCCGGGCTTACCTGTTCCAGCTGCGAAACGGCCTCGAGAAGCGGCAACGGTATCGAGATAGATGTGTCATTGGTCCCGCAGATAGAGAAGGGCATGACGCCTTATGAGATTCTTCTCTCTGAATCACAAGAGAGGATGCTGGCTATCTTGAAGAGAGGCAAGGAAGAAGAAGCCCTTGATATATTAAAGAAATGGGATATAAATGCGGTGAAGATAGGAAAGGTTACAGATGACGGAATAATGCGCGTTAAAGAAAATGGCGTTGTAGTCTGTGAGGTTCCGGCCAAGGCGCTTACAGAGAAGGCCCCGCTTTACGAAAGGGAGATGAAGGAGCCTTCATACCTGAGGGATGTACAAAGCCTAGACCGTAAATCCTTAAAGGAGCCGAATGATTTCAACGGTGTCTTATTGACATTGCTCGATTCTCCGACGATTGCAAGCAAAGAGTCCGCCTACAAGAAGTTTACCTTCAAAGATAAGGATGAAGTGGCGGTGGGCGCCGGCTCCGACGCTGCCGTAATCAGGATTAAAGGCACTAAAAAGGCGCTGGCGATAAGCGTGGATTGTAACGGCAGGTATTGCTATCTTAATCCTTATAACGGCGCTATGATGGCGGTGGCAGAGGCGGCGAGAAATATAATTTGTGCAGGAGGAAGACCGTTGGCCATTACCGACGGCTTGAATTTCGGCAACCCGATGAAACCCGAAAGCTATTGGCAATTTGCCAAATGCATAGAGGGGCTTGCCGCTGCCTGCAAGGCCATGGAGATACCGGTTATAAGCGGCAACGTAAGTTTTTACAACGAAAATCCGAAAGGGACCATAGACCCGACACCCATGGTCGGAATGGTAGGGCTTATAGACAACTCGGCAAAACGGGTTACCCAGGATTTTAAGAATATCGGCGACTTAATAGTGCTCTTGGGGAAAAATACTGCTGATCTTTCGGGCAGCGAATATCTATATCTGGTACATAAGCTGAAAAAGGGAAACCCCCGCATAGAGATAGAGACGGAAAAGGCAACCGGAAGGACATGCCTGGAGGCAATTGATGTCGGTATTATTAACTCTGCCCATGATTGTTCAGAGGGCGGGCTGGCTGTAACATTGGCCGAATCATGTATTACGAATTCCGCCGGGATGTTGGGTGCGGCGGTAAAATTAGACGATTTGAAAGACGGAAACATAAGGCTAGACGAAATTCTTTTCGGTGAAACGCCGTCCAGGATAGTGGTCTCTATTGATGAGAAAAACTTAAGCCCTTTAAAAAAGATAGCGGACAGGCATTCAGTTGCATGTCAGGTCCTGGGAAATGTCGGTGGAGAAAAATTTATAGTCAAAGATGAAGAAAAGATTATAATAACACTTCCTTTGAAAGACTTAAGCGATGCGTGGAGAAACGCGATTCCATCGAGGTTAGAGAAATAGTGTGCGCCATCCCTTGTCGAAGAGCGTTAAACGGAGCACTTTAAAAAGCACTAAATAGAGTGCTTTAGATACATAAAAATACAACATATTGTATTTAGCCCCTTGACACTACAGATATGGTATGCTATACTAATTAATGAATTCCGCTTTGCGCTGCAACGTATATAATAAATATTTTTTTAAGACGTCATAAAGGCGTAAGCGGAATTTTTTATTGTTATTTTACTAAATACTTATTAAAAATTGGGGAGGGAAGTAATGCCGGTATCCAACAAAGTAGATACAAACCTTTCAGACAATGCCAAAAGGGTTCTCGAGAGACGTTATCTTAAAAAAGACCTAAACGGAAAAGTCATCGAGAGTCCACAAGAGATGTTCTTGCGTGTAGCCAAGAATATAGCCCAGGCAGACTTGAATTACGATAAGAATGCAGACACGAAAAAGATAGCAGATGAATTCTTTACTGCTATGGCCAACCTGGAATTTTTACCGAACTCTCCCACGCTTATGAATGCCGGAAGGGACTTACAGCAGCTCTCAGCATGTTTTGTGCTCCCCATAGAGGATTCTATGGAGTCTATTTTTGAAACCCTAAAGAGTACAGCTATGATACATAAGTCTGGAGGCGGGACGGGTTTTAGTTTTTCAAGGCTCCGCTCAAAGAGCAGCCGGGTAAGGACGACCGGAGGCGTAGCGAGCGGCCCGATATCATTTATGAAAGTATTCGATGCGGCGACCCAAGCTGTGAAACAGGGAGGAACTCGTCGGGGAGCAAACATGGGTATATTGCGTGTGGACCATCCTGATATTCTTGAGTTTATAACATGCAAGGAGAATGACAAAGAGATAACCAATTTCAATATCTCAATAGGTGCCACTGATGATTTTATGAAGAAGGTGGAAGAGGACGGAGAGTATGAGCTTATAGACCCTCACGCAAAAGATGTAAAGGAGAAGCTCAAGGCAAAAGAGGTCTTTGATCTTGTAGTAAAGATGGCGTGGAAAAACGGCGAGCCGGGTATCATATTTCTCGATAAGATGAATAAAGCCAATCCTACGCCGGAGCTCGGCCAGTATGAATCTACCAATCCATGCGGTGAGCAAGTTCTCTTACCATATGAATCGTGTAATTTAGGTAGTGTCAATCTTTCCAAGATGGTTCCCAATGGAGAAATTAACTGGAATAAACTCAGCAAAACAGTAAAGACGGCGGTCCATTTTCTTGATAATGTCATCGATATGAATAGATTTCCGCTAGAGAGGATTGAAGAGATAACTAAGGCCAACCGCAAAATCGGTCTTGGCGTCATGGGTTTTGCCGATAT
>JABMRJ010000025.1 GCA_013202745.1 Candidatus Omnitrophota bacterium | reverse complement strand
TTCTGATAGGCGGAGCTCTCGCGTACTTCGGCGGCACGCTTACCTTACCGGGCATAGCAGGTCTCTTATTGACACTCGGTATGGCGGTAGATGCCAATGTTCTTATATTTGAGAGGATAAGGGAAGAGTCGAGGCTGGGAAAACATATACAGTCTGCCATCTCAAGCGGTTACCAGAAGGCATTCCTTACTATATTGGATTCCAACCTGACTACGCTGATAACGGCGCTCATACTATTCCAATTCGGCACAGGCCCTGTGCGTGGATTCGCGACTACGCTGAGTATCGGTATAATAGCCAGCATGTTTACCGCCCTTATCGTTACGCGCCTTGTCCTGGATCTGCTCACCAAGGTTATGAAGGTCTCCAAAATACCTATGTTTAAGCTTATAGGAAACCCTAATATAAACTTCATAGGCAAAAGAAAAATAGCATATGTTCTTTCAGCGGTAGTTATAACGGTCGGTATTTTTGCGTTCGTCACAAAAGGCGAGAAGAATTTCGGTATAGATTTTACCGGTGGAACGCTCCAGCAGTTTAAGTTTGAGGAACCCCTATTGCTGGACGATGCCCGTGATTCTCTGGGCGAGATCGGGCTGGGCGCTTCTCCGATGCAGCAGTTCGGAGATAATAGAGAGGTTATAATAAGGACATTTGCGGATACCTCAGACAGCGTTATAGATAAATTTAAAGAGGTCTTTAAGGACAATCCATTCGAAGTCTTGCGCATAGAGAAGGTAGGGCCTGCCATAGGTAAGGACCTGAGGGAGAAGGCATTATGGGCGCTCTTCTATGCCATGATAGGGATCTGTATATATATATCATTCCGCTTTGAATTTAAGTTTGCACTGGCCGCCATAATTGCCTTATTACATGATATCCTGATAAGCGTAGGCGCTTTGGCCATATCAGGAAGAGAGATATCGCTGCCTATAGTGGCTGCCCTTTTGACTATAGTAGGTTATTCGATAAACGACACTATAGTTGTATTCGACAGGATAAGGGAGGGGCGCCGTCTTATGAGAAAATCGGATTATAAGACGATCATAAACACCAGCATAAACCAGACACTCTCGAGGACGCTCCTTACTTCATTAACGACGCTCCTTGTAGTCGTAGCACTCTTTCTCTTTGGCGGCGAAGTGATAAATGATTTTGCCTTTGTCCTTATCGTAGGTGTACTGGTCGGTACATATTCTTCAATATTTATCGCCAGCCCGATCTTGCTCGATTGGCCGGGAAGGCACAAACGATAACTCTTTACAAGATAGCGGAGTGGCGCCAAGGGGCTTGCCTCCGCTTGTCGTCCCTCGACTTCGCTCCCCTCACTTCGTTCGGGACTTCGCGGGACGACCCCGAGTGAAACGAGGGGCCGCTTGCTCGGGGACCGCGCCCCTCACTTCGCTGTGGTTCGAATTGCGAACTGTCATAAACCTGCCTGTCGGCAGGCAGGAATGTCATAATCTGGACTGCGCGTTTGTGTTCGCAATTCTCACACAGTCGCTCCGGCAAACCCCTTGCCACCGCTTTGACGTAATGTAAGTAATTCTTTGTTGCTCTCAAGAGAGGTTTTTATTCAATGCATAAGCATGACGAAGACTATAACACAGGACGGCATGGGGCGGTAGTCGGCATAGTCACTAATACCCTCTTATTTGGTTTTAAGCTATTTGCCGGCATATTCGGCAGAAGCCATGCCATGATGGCGGACGCACTCCATACCGCTACAGACTCCATTACCAGTATAGGCGTCTTTATAGGATTTAAGATAGCGCAGAAACCCCCCGACGAAGAACATCCCTACGGCCACGGAAGAGCCGAATCTATAGCAGCGAAGATAGTCTCCCTCGTCTTGATACTGGGAGGATTGAAGGTTGCATTCGATTCTTCGATAGTTATAATAAACAGGGATTTTCATGTTCCTCTTCAGGTAGCCCTCTGGGCGGCCGTCATATCAATAGTCATTAAAGAATGGTTATTCAGGTATACGTACAGGATCGGCAATAAGATCCAGAGCAATTCATTAAAATCAGATGCGTGGCACCATAGGTCAGATGCCCTTTCATCTATAGCGGCCCTGATAGGTATAACGGGCGCCAGGATGGGTTATCCTATACTCGACCCCATTGCAGGCCTTGCGGTATCTGTATTTGTAATAAAGGCGGGGCTCCGTCTATTGCACACAGCATATGATGAATTGATGGATGCCGCACTTCCGAAAAAGACTCTTGAAAAGATAAGAGAGCTCTCAGGGTGTGTAGAAGGGGTAAAGAGGATAAAGGACTTAAAGGGGAGGAAGATGGGCATAGAGATATTTATAGATATGACTATAGAGGTGGATAAATCTATGTCTGTAGAAGAAGCGCATCTGATTACCGTAAAGATCAGGCGCAGCTGCTTAAATAATATACAAGGGGCAAAGGATATTTTTATACACGTGGAGCCGTTCAATTGAGAAAGATATGGCTTGTTAAGAAGGCAGATAAGGCAAGACTCGATAGATTAGTAAAAGAACTCAATATATCCCCGATAATAGCACACCTTCTAATTAACCGCAGCATATCAGATCCAGGAGAGGCCTATAACTTTCTCGATTGCAGTCTGGCCAGCCTCCACGACCCGTTCATGATGAAGGGTATGCGCAAGGCGGTCGATAGGATAAAAAGAGCGGTATCAAAGGGCGAGCGGATCCTCGTCTACGGTGATTATGATGTAGACGGGATTACGTCTGTAGCGCTCCTTGTATCTGTGCTGACCCGCCTCGGCGGCAATGCCTCTGAATACATACCCAATAGATTAGAAGAAGGGTACGGCCTAAACCTCGATGCATGCCAGCTTGCCCATAGAAAGAAGATAAACCTCCTTATAAGTGTAGATTGCGGCATAAATGCAAAGAGGGAAGTAGACTTCTTAAATAGCCGCGGTATAGATGTTATAGTCGTAGACCATCACGAGCTCCAGGCAGATTCTCTGCCTAATGCACATGCTATCATAAACCCGCTGCAGGATGGCTGCGGATACCCATTTAAACATCTTGCAGGTGTAGGCCTTGCGTTTAAATTGGCACAGTCCATCCTGGGTTCTTCGATAGAAGAGGCAAAGGACCTTCTGGATCTTGTGGCCCTAGGTACCGTCGCTGACGTAGTGCCGCAGGTAGGGGAGAATAGGGTGCTCACAAGGCACGGACTCGATGTTATCACAAATACAAAACGGATCGGTTTGAAGGAGCTTATAAAGGTCTCCGGCCTGACCGGCAAGGATATATCTTCAGGACATGTCGGTTACATACTCGGACCGAGGATAAATGCATCAGGAAGGATAGGCTCACCAAAAAAGGCGTCGCGGCTTCTGCTTACAGATAATATAGACGAGGCAAAAGAGCTCGCCCAGGTCTTAGACTGTGAGAATAAGAATAGGCGCGCGATAGAGAGCAAGATACTGAAGGAGGCCGTAGAGAAGGTAAAGGTAGAGGTAAACTTTAAGGAGCATAAGGTCATAGTGATATCTGCGGAAAATTGGCATCCCGGAGTGATAGGTATAGTTGCTTCGCGATTGGTAGATAAGTTTTACAGGCCCACGGCCGTTATATCGGCAGGGAAATCTATGGGGCGCGGTTCTGCAAGGTCGATAAGCGACTTCAACCTCTTTGAGGCCATCTCTAAGTGCAAAAGCTATCTCTCTGAATTCGGCGGGCACGAAGCGGCATGCGGATTCTCAATAGATAAGAAAGATATAGTTAAGTTTAAGGAGTCTTTTAATAAAGTTGCCACAGAGACACTCAAGCCGGAGCATCTCCTGCCTAAATTGAAGGCGGATATGGATATCCCCTTAAACATGCTGTCCGAAGAGCTTATCTGCCAGATAGCAAGACTCGCTCCGCATGGACCGAAGAATCCATCACCCGTATTTGTATCGAGACAGATAAGGCTAAAGAAACCGCCCAGGCTTATAGGCAGGAAGGGTGTTAAGTTCTGGGTTACAGACGGGAAGATTACCTGTGAGGCGATAGCCTTCGGCGTATCGGATATCTTTCTGGATACGCTTAAGAATGAGGGCATAGATTTGGCGTACTCTCCTACGATGAATGCCTACAGGGGGCTGCGCTCTATTCAGCTGAATCTGGAAGACTTGAAGGCTAGCGAGGACGCCTTGTAACTTTTCCGGCTTTGAGGCACTTGGTGCAGACGCGTACCTTTTTTGTTTTACCGTCTTTTAAAATCCTTACAGACTGCAGGTTTGGCAGGAATTGCCGCGGCGTTATACCTGTTATCTTTTTTCCTACGCCGCCCTTCTTCTTTGCAAGTCCGCGCCGCATTATGGACCGGCCAGCTACAGGTGTTTTACCGCATACGTAACATATTTTCGACATTGCTTACTCCTCAATTTTAGTGAGTTATATTAACATGTTTGTAATATGAATGCAAGCGAAAAATATGAATAGACTCGATACATCGATACAATATATAAAAGGCGTAGGCCCGCAGAGGAGCCGTACGCTATCCAAGCTTGGCATAAAGACGGTATCGGATATCCTATATTACCTGCCATTCCGCTATGAAGACAGGAGCAATTTTACCACAGTCTCCGATGCCAGGCCGGGCAGCCTCGTGACCATCAAAGGTGTCGTCACTAAGATGCAAAACTTAAGGACGCGGTCCGGTATAAATATATTCCAGCTTGTTCTCGATGATGGGACCGGAAGGGTTTATGGTGTCTGGTTTAATCAGCCCTATATGAGGAAATTTTTTAAAGTACAGGAAAAGATCGTTTTGTACGGGAAGCTTGAAAGATACGACAAACTCCAGATAAACCATCCTCAATACGAGGTCTTGAAACCGGACGAGAAAGAGGACTCCATACATGTAGGCAGGATAGTGCCCATGTATCACCTTACACAGGATATTGCGCAGAGGGGCCTGCGCTCCATCTCGCACCAGGCGATCTCGGAATACTCAAGGTACTTAGTCGATATGCTGCCCACGAAACTGCGCGCAAGAAACAGGCTCGTAGATATAAATTTTGCCATCAGGAATATGCATTTTCCGGCGAACGAGGAGAATCTTAAAAAGGCACATAGGAGGATAATCTTCGACGAATTCTTTTTATTGCAGACAGCACTTGCCCTCAAGAAGAACCGCGTAAAGACAAAGAGTGACGGGGTGAGGCATGTCGTTGGTAAAGGGCTGGCAGAGGAGTTTATAAGGGGATTACCTTTTGAGCTTACCGATGGACAAAAAGATGCAATAGAAAAGATAAGGGCGGATATGGGTTCGTCAAGGCCAATGAACAGGCTTGTGCAGGGCGATGTAGGCTCTGGCAAGACGGTCGTCGCGGCATATGCGTTACTCTTGACCGCAGAGAACGGTTATCAGGGTGCACTCATGGCGCCTACAGAGATACTTGCAGAACAGCACTATGTGACCTTGAGTAATATGTTCATGAAGCATGATATAAATATCGTGATGCTGGCACAAGGGCTCGATCCTAAAGCGAGGGCGGATGTGCTCGATGATATAAAGAAGGGGCGCGCCGACATAATTGTAGGTACCCATGCGCTTATACAGGAATCTGTTGAGTTTAAGAATCTCGGCCTTGCGGTGATCGATGAACAGCACAAGTTTGGCGTGTACCAGCGCGCAAGATTGCAGGATGGCCAAAGGGTGCCTGACATCCTGCTCATGACGGCTACCCCCATACCGCGAACGCTTGCCATGACTGTATATGGTGATCTCGATATGTCCGTCATAAAAGAGCTTCCTCCGGGCAGGGGTGATATAATAACCTACTGGGTCTCGGACTCAAAACGCGAGAGGATATATAACTTCTTGAGGGAGGAAGTATCTAAAGGCAGGCAGGTGTATATAGTCTATCCGAGGCTGGAAGAGTCCGCCGCTTCCGATATCAAGGCCGCAAAGTTTATGCATGAGGAGCTCAAGGAGAGGATCTTTAAAGATCTTACAGTAGAGTTGATACACGGAAAGATGCGGCCGAGAGAGAAAGAATCGATAATGAAGAGGTTTAAAAAAAGGGAGATATCGATACTCGTCTCTACGGTAGTTATCGAGGTCGGTATAGATGTCCCGAATGCGTCGACTATGGTTGTCGAGAATGCAGAGAGGTTTGGCCTCTCGCAGCTCCATCAGCTCAGAGGCAGGATAGGAAGGGGGCAGCATGAATCATACTGCATCCTCATATCCGATGCGCCTACAGAGGTGGCTCATAAGCGGCTCTCTGCTATGACCGAGTCTGAGGATGGGTTTCAGATAGCCGAGGAGGACTTGAAATTGAGGGGGCCCGGCGACATATTCGGAACGAGGCAGCACGGTCTGCCGGAAGTGAGATTTGGCAATATCATCCGCGACATGGATATAATGGAGCTTGCGCGCAAAGAGGCATTTTCTGTCATATCTTTTGATCCGGATCTCAAAAATCGCGAAAACAGATTTATCAGGGGCGTACTGGGCAGGCGTTTTAATACCGCGTTTAATATGGCAGGCGTAGGATGAAGATAATAGGCGGAGAGTTTAAAGGGAGAAATATCGACATGCCTCGGGTTACACCCTCGATAAGGCCGACATCTGACAAAGTGAGAGAGGCGTTGTTTAATATAATCAAAGACAAGGTTAGCGGCGCATCCGTCCTTGATCTCTTTGCGGGAAGCGGCGCACTGGGGATAGAGGCCTTCTCCAGAGGTGCTGCGAGAGTTACCTTTGTCGACAAGAATAAAAGATGCACAGATATTATAAAGAAAAATGT
>JABMRJ010000024.1 GCA_013202745.1 Candidatus Omnitrophota bacterium | reverse complement strand
GCGCTGAATAATAGGAACGGCAAAGGCAAGTGTCTTGCCTGTGCCGGTCTGCGCGATCCCTATGATATCTTTGTCTTCTATGACAATGGGTATAGCCTTATGCTGAATCGGTGTGGGAACTGTAAACTTCATCCGATCCAGTATATCCAGTATTCTTGGGGCAATCCCAAGTCCGTAAAAAGAGGCGTTTGTCTGGTGTTGAGCTTGTGTCATAGTAATCTATAATATCATTATCCGATGGTATTGTATACAGCTGTTATTTTTTATCTGTCTTTTCTAATTTGATTAATAATTAAAGAGGTTGGTAAGTGTGTAATTCTTCCCTGTCGCCTTATTTAGCGCGCGGAGCACCTTTGATTTCGCATTTGGCGTAAGCCTTCTTCCCTTTACTGCGCGCGCTACCATCTTATGAGTGAGTTGTTCTGCCGAAGCAGCTACAAGATCATGCGGTTTCATATTATGCTCTGCCATGATCTTCGCTATAGGCTGCTCTCCAAGATTCTTCTCAATATCAGGATTCATCTACTATTTTGGATTCTTATTCTTGCGATAGGCCAGAACCGCTATAACGACCGCACTAAAAAAGATAAGATTCACTATATTAAACACCCTCCAGACAAGATCTGAAGAACGTAGCGCATCCGGTGCCATAAGCACAAAACATGTCCATATCCCTAATGCCCAAAATATGCTAATATCGTCGGAAGATCTTCTCTTTATAATCCTCACAATAAGCGGTATATTCCACAAGGGCAATATAATTGCTGCCACAAGCGCTATCTTTTCCAACATCTATAAACCTCCCTAAAATTGTTTTCCCCTATTCCGTACGGCTTGTTATTTCTATTATATGATAGCCAAAATCGGTTTTAACGGGCCCTTGAACCTTGTTTAATTCAGCACTAAAGACTACTTCGTCAAATTCTTTGACCATCTGGCCCGGAGAAAATTCACCAAGACTTCCGCCGTTTTTACCTGATGGGCATTTTGAGTATTCTTTTGCTATTTGTGCAAAATCCGCACCTGTTTCGATCTTAGCCTTTAAACCTTCGCAGCCTTCCTTTGAAGATACCAAAATATGTCGCGCACTGGCTTTTTTCATATTTATCTCCTATTTTATATCACTACAATGCGTAACGCAAAATATGGAACAACGTTGAAAAAGAATATGGCTATCTTAAAGAACGCTATCCCTGCATAGTGAATTTCATCAAATTTATTTACCGACAATTTAAACCATTTACTGTGATACTTATAGACCAAATCATGTAACACCGTAATAGCAAAAAACCACCACAACAATAATGCCATGTTGATTATAGAACACCAGCCCAGTGCCGCACGTATCGTTTCAATTGTCATTCAACACCTCCTTTTGTTAGTGCTTTACAACCTTGGCTGCGGCCCGTCATGCCCTCCACTTCAAGTCTCCTTTACCATAAATGCGCTGCTTCCGGTACAGAGAGGCGTTGTTGTAAGGTTATTGCATTCTTTTTACATACCGACCTGCATATACCGCATCCATAGCATTTTTTATAATTGTCTTTAGCTTTTTTATTAACGGTATCGTATTTTAATGCTTCGAACGGGCATATTTTAATGCATGCTTTACAACCATTGCATTCGTTCTCATCCAGCTTGATAATAAATTCGGCTTTAAAAAAGGTTGGCGTTATCTTCTTATACATTTTCATCGCGATGCACGTGGTATCATCACAATTGCACATAGCGCCTATAAATGGCGTTTTAAACGTCCAGATACTATGAAACGTTCCCCTGCTCTCCTGTTCTTTCATAAAATTCAGAGCGCTTATTTTATCTATTTTTTCAAATTTGGCAACATCCGGGCCCCCAAAAAAAGACTGATCTACCAGTTTAATAGATTCCGGATTTAAGGTAATTACGAAACATGTCCGCCTCTCTTTTCCGGATGTAATCTTGCTGCAAGCGCATGGAATTCTGACAATGGAGCTTGTTATTGATAATATCTTTTCAACATCTTCAATGGGGACTACCTGCCCCCAATGCGTATCAATAGATTTTCGCCTTACAAGTGCTTTTAACAAAGGGCGGATTATAGGCATTTTTAACGGCAGGTTTTTAATGTTATTGAAATATTTTTTATAACTCTTGTCTGCACTGTAAAAAAACTTCTTAACATATGCTCTTCTTTTGATATCGCTTGCAAGATCCTGGCTATAATTTTTTACGTTGAGATACCACTTCTTGCCTTCGCCGTGTTTTATGCAGAACTCACACATATATTTTAACCTTTGTACTCCCTCTTTATTTAATAATTACTTTATACGCCAGCTGCCGCTTGATGTTTCGATAGGGGTCCCGGACGGTGCGCTTCCCTGAAGGCGCTCGGCATATATTTTTTGGACTTCCGAAACTGAGGTGCCGTTCTTTTTGGCGATCCCTTTATAAATAAAGATACGGTCGTTATTTTCATCACTGACCAGATTACTTATGGAGCTGTCGGCAGAGCCGCGTATCACAATCAACCCGGAATTGCTCTCTCCGAGCACACCCGCTTGTTCCAATGGGGTTATTTCACCATATCTGGCTTTACGCCGTAATGCTGCCTCTTCCAGGCCGGAACTGAGATCCTGAGCATAAGCAGTACCAACTATATAATTGAGCATACTCTGATCGTCTCCGGGTTTCTTCTTATCGTCCGAACCGGTAACGATACTCTCTATGGCATCGATATCATTCTGGACATGCTGGTAGATATCGAGGCGCATAGATATATCTACCTTGATAGCCTCTTCCGGGGCCTTTACCTTAAGAGTCGCGCAGCCTATTACAAAGAATAATCCGAATATTAATAAAAGCTTTAATCCTTTCATAGCACCCTCCTTTTGTTCATAACACATTGTGCAATATCACGTTAAAAGTACGTTTGCCGGCTTCCCCTTCCAGGGTAATATCGAAGATAAGATTGCCCTCATTAAGCGATACCTTCATTGCACCTATAGTATACCTGTAATTTTTAAAATTTTCTACTAGCATATCCAGGGATTGGCCTGACTTTTTGGCCATATCTTCAAGAAAGTTGGTATCTTTTATGATCAAGACTCCCCCAGATGGGTTTGTAGAAAAATCCCCATTTAGGCTCTTAATCTTGTGCGCGCTTCCATTCATGATTATCATGCCATTGAGTTCCCCGGTCAACTGAAATTTATCACTCAATTCAAAATCCTTAACAAAGGTAGCCAGGTTCAACGCGGTACATGTTAAAAAGAAGGTGAACTCACCATTTTTATCGATACCAGCTTTAACGTTTCCCTTAATATGCCCGTCAAAGAGCCGTGCTGTCAAAGGGTCTAAAGATAAAAAGGGGCCTTCTAAACGCGCCCTGCCATGCATGTCACTGATAACAGCATCGGCGTACTCTAACTTTTTGATGGCAAGGTCTGCTGTCGCATTGATAAGGTTTCCCTTGAGATAGCCTCCCTCTAATAATACCCCTTTTATTTTCAGTCTATCTATTTGGAGATCAATATGCTCCGTACTCTTTTCTTCCTGAGAAAATCTAAGTGAAAGGGCTCCGTTAAAGTCTAGATCCCGCGTCTTTAATTTTAAACTCGCTTTTGATAATGTAGTTTTCTTAACGCGGAATACGGCGGGGGCTGATAGGTTTACTAAATTTTTTAATTCTGCCGTGTTTTTTCGTAAGGAATTAATTATTAATGATGAATTGTTTACGCTGACGTCCACAATATTGCCTG
This sequence comes from Candidatus Omnitrophota bacterium, assembly GCA_013202745.1. GTDB lineage: Bacteria > Omnitrophota > Gorgyraeia > JABMRJ01 > JABMRJ01 > JABMRJ01. The sequence goes on along the minus strand of JABMRJ010000024.1, from coordinate 11,718 downwards.
TGAGTAGGGAGAAAATTTTGTAGCCTATCTTTATTTTTTCAATCTTTAAATTATAGGTTTTATCTATCTTTATCTCGATATCAGAAAATGTAAGCGAGCGCATGGGATCCAAGCTACATTTTCCGATAGTAACTGCACTGCCTGGAAATATTCTTTTTAGTTGTTGTTTTGCCGCAGCAGCAACAAGCTGGTTTGCAAAAACAGAAAGGATAGCGCTCAATAATAAAAGGAAGGATACTATTATAAGTAGGAGTTTATACTTTTTCACAAGCAACTCTTCCTGCCAAAAAGATATCCCTCTGTATAGCCTATAATCTTGTTCATCATGTCAACTACCTTATGGGGGTGCTTACCAACCGCTGTCTCCCCTGAAAGCATAATGTGGGTAGCGCCGTCTACTATAGCATTGGCTACGTCGCTGACCTCAGCCCTTGTGGGCAGCAATTCTTCTGTCATGCTATCAAGCATCTGCGTCGCTACTACTACAGGTTTATTTTTCCTGCGGCACTTTTTTACTATCTCTTTCTGGATTACGGGGACTTTATAAATAGGGACACAAATACCCATATCGCCCCTGGCTACAATAACACCGTCAGCCTCATCTATGATGTTGTCTATATCGGAGAGGGCTTCCCTGCTTTCAATCTTGGCAAAAATTTTACATTTGGGGTGTCGCGTTCTAATAATATCTTTAAGCAATCTTACATCTTTGGCTTTTCCTACAAATGACTGCGCCACATAATCCAGCTTATGCTCAACGGCAACTTCTACATCTTTCTTATCTTTCTTTGTTAGCGGCTCGAAAAGCAGCTTAGCTTCCGGTATGTTTATCCCCTTGTGCGCGTTCAGGGTGCTGGAGGTAAGGATTTTGGTCTTCAGGCGCTTTCTTTCGTGGGCCAAGACCTCGAGCATGATTTTACCATCATCTATGTAGATCAGGCTGTGTTTCTTGATAGCTTTTAAAGGGCCCTTATAGTCAAAAGGCACCTCATCTTTGGCGCCTATTATGTCTTCTTGCGTTATATAAAGCCGGGCGCCCTTTTTTAACTCAATCGGTTGATATAGCTCACCCACCCTTATGCGATAGCCTTCCAGATCTTGCATTATTTTTATAGCCCGCCTCATTTTTCTATTGAGATCCCGAACAATGCCAATCCTCTGCAGGTGCTCTGAATGGCACCCGTGGGAAAAATTAAGCCGTACGATATCAAGCCCTGCTATAAACATTTTTCTCAATACCGCACTGGAGCTGCTCGCTGGGCCCAATGTGGCTATAATTTTTGTCTTTACCATATATAATCCTTTTGCGGAGAGGCAGGCCTGCCTGCCGGCAGGGACTTAAGCATTTTCGTGCTCAAAATGGCCACTTCATCACACTTCCACCACACTCATCTATCATTTTTCTTTGCTAACCTGTTTTCGTGTTTTAAAATATTCAAAATCTCTTTTTCTTGCATTTCTTCTAAGCCATCAGTGATTTTCTTTTGCCACTTTTTGTTTGTGCAATTAAACACTTTCTTGATTAAGCTTTCTTCGCCTTTGTTAATTAGGGCTTTTAAGATTTTCACAGCCGTATTTTTATCTTTTATTGCTTTTTCTTCTTTAATCCTTCGTTGATATATTATCAATTTATGCAATGCAAAATTTACTGGGTGAGGTAAAATTAAATTAAAATCTTCTATTTCAATCTTAATCGTACTGTCGGAAAGAAAGCTAAGAAATCTTAATGTAACGGCATTAACACCTAGATTTGGTAAAGGATAGGGCCTGCTAATACCCTTCCCCTTTTCCGGTACTAAGAATTCGAGTATTAAATCAGGATGATCTAGTTTAATATATCCCGCACTTCCCTTAAAACTAGTAACAAATCCTAAATCCTTCAGGAGTTCCGGAATATCAGCTTTGTGTCTTATGTCTGCGGGTCTGCTAATTAAAAAATCAAGATCTCGTGTCCTAATAGCTATGTGATCTATATAAGACACGTTAGAAAAATAATCTTTATAAAAATATATACACCAACTGCCGATTAATATAAGTTTATCTAAAACGCCTGCTTTGTGTAATCTTCTTAATATCTCAAGACATAAATCATACTGCTTCTTTTCCACGCAATGAGCTCCTTAAAAATCTAATCTGCTTCTTAACTTGGGATAATAATTTTCTATATTTGGCTCTTAACACCTTTGCTTCTCTATATTTCTCTATTTCTTCAGATGGCATTTTGCCTTTATAAATATATTTTACCTTTTTGCCTAGTCTCTTTACTAAATAGTAATAGCTGTGGCCTTTTATCTTACGCAGGGCAATACAGCCCTTTGGCAGTTTTCGCAAGGCTTCTTCATATTCTCTTTTCATCCGCAGGGAGTTCTCAAGTTCTTCTGCTAAGACTCCTTTTATTACACCCTTCATATACTCCTCGTCTGGTTACCCAACAACTTACTTAATAGTATACATTGTTGGGTAACAAAAGTCAAGCGAAACGTTACCTAACAAATTGTATGATAGCTTACAATGTTGGGTAACCGATTTCTGGTAAAGTTATTAAACAAGGAAAGTGGGAATGTGATTTCATATTTTTTGTAACTTATTATTAATAAATAAGTTAGGCGTGGCGGAGAGGCAGGGATTTAAGGCTTTTCGTGTTCAAAATGGCCATTTCACCACATTTCCACCACACTCAGACCATGTTATCTGGTTATTGTGATTGTGTATATCTTGAAGCATATTTATCTACTAGCTGACGAATCATCTGCTGATATTTTACATGGTGCAATTTAGCCTGTTCCTTAAAAAAGTCTATGCTTGATTTACTCAAGGACATTGTAACCTTTACCCCTTCTTTGGGCAATACTAGTTTATCTGGTGAAGGGAGAAAATCATCAATTTTTATCAATTTACCAAATGGTTTATCATTGTCTCTCTTAGCCTTCTTTTTCATAATATTTACCTCCTTTTCTCCAATATCCAGCACCTATTATTCTAATCTTTCCACTGCGGTAGGTGAATCTGACAGTTAAAACCTTATCTTCTACTTTACCTATACAAAAAAGTCTCTTTTCTTTATCGCTATGTTTAGAATCTACGAAAATCTTTCTTTTAGGGTCCTTGAATGCTCTTGCCGCGGCGAGAAAATCAATGCCATGCTTAGCAATATTTGCGAGTTCTTTTTCGTAATCCCAAGTGAAACTCGATTGGTTCTTTTTCATAACTAAAGTATACCATTAATATGGTTATATGTCAATATAATTATACATAAAATAGTATGGCGAAGAGGCGGGGAGTCTTACAAGCACGAGTCCTTAACTCTCGGTCGAATAATATGTTACAACGTAAGTTCTTTTGTGTCAGGAAATTACGCTTTCTATACAGTATACAAGTTTTTACAAGATTTTCGCTTTAGGTGGGCACCGTTTGGGCCCCAAAAGCCCTTTAAAAAGAAGCTACGAGAGATGACTCTAGGCGCACATCGTGCTTTTCGGTATCATCCGGCGGATCGGAGTTATAGTCATTTATAAGGGCAAATTTCAAAGATAAGATCTTGTTTATCGCCATTATCAACGCCGATTCTGAATGGAGCCTGTATTCATCGAAATTCACCGTAGGATATAAATACAGATCTCCCGAGAGTTTAATATTTTTTATAAGTTCGCTTTCAAAAAATGCGCGGGGTAACCAGACAAACTCGTTTGTCGGGTCTTTCTCTTCTCTATAATCAGTATGTTTCCAGCCCATGCCTACTTCGGCTAGAATCTTTAAATTCGGCTCGTCGAAGAACCAGTATCCGACACCCGTTCCGGGTATGAGCCTATAGTTTATCTCAGCGAATCTATCGTGGTCGTATTCAAGCCGATAGAAATTATACCAATGTTTTCTGGGACCAAAGCCAAAGGCATACCTGCCCATGCTATACCATTTCTGCGCGTCAGCTTCGTCGTCTACTTCCGAATAATACGCGTTTCCTTTTAACGTAATCTCGTTTACATGAACATCTTTTCTATTGATTAGAAAACTTGCTAAGAATTGGTTGGTCTTGGTATTACCGCGTGTCGCGTTAAAACCGGCTGAGGCCTCGCGCTTCCAGATTATCTCCCTTGTTTTCGCAACCTCTTTTACCTCCTCTTTTGGCTCCTCTACTACTCCTTCAATACGCGCTATGAAATCTTTTTTTAACGTTATAACACCCATAGCATCTGTTTTTATAGACATTTTCTTGTCATCTTGTTTAACTATATCCCCTGTTATCTTGTCTCCGTTTTTTAAATATACTTCGGCAGCATATGAAGAACTTAAAAATAATAAACTGAAAATAAGAAAAAATAACAAAGTTACGTTTTTGCTCTTAGAAAACATCTTCTTGCTACTTACCTCTATTAAAAAGTTGTGGCTCAGGTGCACCATTTTATAATTATACAAGTTACATCTACAACTTGAATTCAATATGGGAACGGTCCATTTGGGACACCCTACAAGTATAATTGCACAGTGGGGTATCCCTTTCTAAACCGCCTCCTACTATCCTGTGCATATGTTTTAAGTGGCGGAGAGGCAGGGATTTAAGCATTTTCGTATTCAAAATGGCCATTTCACCACACTTCCACCACACTCAAGTACTGCTTTTGCGTGGATTGTATATTGATAATTTTTCCATGCTGACCACAAAGCAAGCGGGATAGCTAGGAGTAGTCCCAGTATGTTAACTAAAAGCAATAAAGGTGTTATTTTTTCACCAAATCTTGCTCCAAGCATTCCAACACCAAAAACTGTTATTATAGGAATTAAAGTTGCGCAAAAAATAAATGATATAATCGCACATACTACACCTTTAGTTTTTGCTTTATTCATTTAAACTGCTCCTTTACTTTGGGGCGAGTGAGGTAATACATAATAATTAAATGAGGTATAGTTCTTGTCACAGGAATGATTGGGTTTATTTTTTCAGTTATAATCAACAATAACCCTATAAAAATCGTTATTATTGTCCACATGATAGCAATGACTCGTGCCCAGTTTTTTAGTTTTAATATGAAATAACCAAGTATAGTAGCTACTGTTGCAAATGCCAAATGCACGAAGTTAAATGTTCTTTGTGTAATTGCTATGTATAGAAAAAAGTAAAAAAGCAAAATACCAGTACAGAGATAAAAAATGCTTATAAAAGTAACTCCTTTGGCTCTTTTCTTTCCCATTTATACCCCCATTTATAGCCAGTTTACCACCAAAAAAGGTCATTTACAAGCACGTTGTGGCAAGCACCTTCTTCTGCCCTTCTATGGTGCTGTGAGAGTAGTATTTTAATAGTACCTCGTTATCTTTTATCCCCGATATGGACTTAACATCTGCGATCGGCGCATTTGCCTTGGCGCACTCCGTAATAAACCTATGCCTGAAGTAATGCGGCGTAATCCTTATGCCTATAACCTGCTCGCTTGCCTTTTTAAGATACTCATAGACCTTATCCGGTGTGCATTTTCGGCCCAATCTGTTAGGAAAGAGCCATTCTGTCTTATTATTGCTCAATGACTGCCTTATAAGACGCTCTAAATCCTCATCCAGACATGAAAGAGGAGCTTTTTCCTTGGTCTTAGTAGTCTCGGCTCTAATATCTATGGCTAAGGGCTTAAAACCCTTCATAACTACGTCTTTTTTTAATATAAGGGTGGTCTCCTGCCTTCTTCTGCCGGTCCTTAGCTGAAATACAGCGGAAAGTAATAATCCAGCCTGTTGCTTCTTATAAATGAAAATAGCTTCTCTATCTTACTCTTGGGTATATCCGGGAATTCTTTCTTATTGGCCTTTGGTTTCTTCATATCCTGGAGCTTATCAATTAAACTCTTACTGCAATACCCAAGCTGATATATCCTCTTCATCAAAGCCTTCACTACAATAAGCTCCCCGCGCCATCCATTAGGCCTATTAAGCCCGATTACGTAGTAATTCTTGTATTCCTTAAAGAATGGCAGGCCAAGCTGGTTAGGCCCGCTTACATCAGGATAGCTCTTCTTACGAAAATCCACAAACATTCTCTGAAATGTATTCCTATAGTGCCCTATGCCTTTCTTAGAGACCTTGTCAGCCAGTAGATCCTGGTGTAACTTCTCCCATATTTCAGAAAAGCTGCTTGCAAGCCTGACATCCTGGCCATCCGGCAGAGATAGTCCGGTCTTAATCTTAGTAATATCGGCTATTTTCTTAAAGTACGCCTCTTTCTCAGATGGCGCCTCTACCCGATACTGCTTCCTTACCCCGCCTATCTGGTAATTCACCTCATAGACTTGGCCGCAAACTATCTCTCTTACACCAGAATACCGCTTACTCATGCTATCTCTTTAACCACTCGTTGAACTCTTTCGCTATCGAATAGAGCCTCTTCCCCTTCTTGCGAAGAGGACAACCGGTCTTATCCCTCCAGATCTTTCTCTGGATTGTGTTTCTTGAGATCCCCAATAACTCTGCCACATCCTCCACTGTCATTATGTCCTGCCTTGTCATTCCTACCTCCTCCAGTATGGCCCCAGGGCCAGATATGCCGTGATTACTACCACCCCATACAAAAACTCCACTCCAAACGCCTCATGCCAAATGATCATGTTTGCGCTTATTAAGATCGAAATTATGATTGTTTTATACATTTACTTGCCTTTCGAGTAATAACATGACTAATCATATGATTAGTTTTAGGGTAAAAAAATTATATTATCCCTTGTTCTCTAAGAAACCTCTTGTAGATGGGCGACATATTCTTTCCTCTTTCCCATCTAGAAATCGTTATGGTCGGGATATCAAACTTTCGAGCTAGCTGCTCTTGCGTCAGTTTGTGCTTTCGCCGGTAATCCTTTATCTTAACGGCGATCTCCCTATCTGTCATGCTGGACCAAGTATATCATATGATTAGTCATATGTCAAGCGCAGTTTAAATTTTTCTGCCATATAGGTCTTTAAAATCTTTGACTAAACTCTTTATTTTTTCTCCAAATCCTTTCAATTCGAATTGCTTACAAAATTCTTCTGTTATTGCTAAATAAATTCGAAAACTTTCTCTAAGGGTTTCTTCTACATGACTTTCGCTTGGTTCAGATAAAAATTTCGTGCCACCTATATCGCTACTTTGAACATATTTATCTAACGCCTCTGCATTTCCGTGGTCTATATCCGAGAAGTATCTATAAACTGTTTGATATATTAACTCAATCCCTCTTCCTGCTCGCTCTGATTTAGTCTCAATAGAACATCCGGACCAGTCTCTTTCTTTTCCTTTGCTTTTATAGTCCTCTCTAAACTTTTTTACTTCCGTAAAAATTTCCTGTTTTCTCTTTTCCCATTTTTCTGATTCTTCTTTAGAATTAAAACGCTTAGTGTACTCATCTAACATTTCTGCTATTTTAATTTTTCGTTTTTTTATAATCCAACTAAACCTTGTAAAACGCTCTGATAATTTTTCTTTTCCGCACTTAGCTATATATCCAATGTCTATTAAGGCGTTAGCCATGCTTCTGACTACAAGTCCGGCCTCTTCTCCAAATCCCGATATACATAATTTTTGTACTGCATTATAATGTTTTCGACTCTTTGCCATTATTGAGAGAAGTATTAATTCATACATGCTAACATCTGTTGTACTAAGTTCTTTAGCATCTAGTTGTTCTATTGCCAAATCAGCAATATCATGCAATTTGTTGTTGAGCTGTATGTGTTTTTTATATGTATTTTTTATGTTCATGCTCACAGTCTTTTTGGGGTGTTTATGTTAATAAAATAATTTGCTAATTTTTGTTCTTGATAATAAACATCGCACAGCAAGCGATCATATGTAAGCTTAATAGGATTTTTAAGCTCGACTTCTTCGCCTAAGATCAGGTTCTCGAGCTTATCTTTTGCCGCCCTATGGCCGTCCTGATACCACTCCGGAGCATCATATCCTCGCGGCCTCACAATATTGCCTGTTTGGCCCTCGAATTCCCAATTAGGCGATATTTCAAAAGTATCACCATCTATTATGCGGGTAACTTTGTGTTTCATGTGTTAGATGTAAATGCTTTATGGTCCTGTTTATTTAAACCAGCCTGGGTCATCTAGGTGTTATTTTATTTTCGTTAATAAGTTCGCTCATTAATAATCCTGCAAGCGCTTCAATTCCTTCTCGGCTATTTCCAGTAATTTTGGCTGTTTTATCCCCAAGATCTCCATATACAGTCACATAGCCTTTTTCAACCTTGTAAGATGCTCTATACTTCATACCATTTATCTCTCTTATAATAGTCTCGCGATGAATGTTCACTTTTCCTCCTCTTGGTGTGTGTATTTTGGGGGCGGTTCTCAAGGTGCCATGTCTTATGTGCCAGAAGTGGCACTTTCAGAATAGCTTCTTTATTATACGTGTTATTCATTTTATCCTCTTTGCTATATTTTTTGGTTCGTCGAATTCCCAGATCTCCACTTCTTTCGGAATGAGGTGAGAATTTATTTGAACATAGTATTCAGCAAGAGTCTTGTGTCTCTCGGGACTGTAATCACGCAACACAAAAAATATCTTTCGATAATTGGCGGGTGCTGTATGAAAAAAGTACATTGCCTGATTCCATGTAGTTATTTTAGCACTAGGTATGTTTTTTCCCTCTGTCCAAGTATGTGACTTGCATTCGATGAGAACTCGGCTCTCCAGATCTCCGAGATCAAAGCTATGATTCTTTTTTCCATTGATACCGATGGAGATAGAAACATTTCTCTCAAGTTTTAGGCCCTTCTTGGCAAAAAAGTCTCTGGCCTTCATCTCAAATTCTCTGCCAACGTGGGTATTGCTTTTTGCTCCTTTGCGCTGAAAGGGCTTATTCATTCTTTACAGTTCTCCAGTTATTTTGGAATATGTTTCAAAATGCCAGGTCTTATGTGCCAGAAGTGGCATTTTCAGAACCGTCCAATGCTTTGATTAATTTGTTTCTTAACTCTTTAATACCATCCATAGACATATTCCTGCCTTTGCCAGTAGGATAATTGCAATCTTCTTGGCCCCATATCCATTTATATGCCTTAAGTAAAATTTCAGGTAACTCACCAGTTGGGTTTTTTAAATCTGTAGAATGCAAAACCTCGTCAGGCTCTTCACCACAAAAAACTTTATCTAGTGCATCTATTATCTTTATTGTTTCTCCGGAGTCTTTTTTGCCTTTTTCTTCAAGATCACTATATATGTCTTTATGGGAGATCAGCCACAAACTTAATTCAGCTGGGTTATATACCCAAATCATAAAATCTTCGCGCTTAACTGTACCAAAAACAAATTTACCTCCAGGCTTTGTCATTAATATTTTTCTTCCATCAGATATTTGTTCTACTTCATAACCTCTATATTTAACATTTTCCAGTGTTTTTCTAAACTCTTCGCGAGGGCTATTTTTGATTCTAAGAGGGGTTAAGTCTATTTCGTGCTTGTAGATATTTCTTTTAACTTTTTTCACGTTTTTGGGCTGGGTAAGCCTAGAAAATCCAGAGGTAACTCATTGAAGAAATAATAGCAGCCAACTGATTTCACATATTCTAACACATCTTGATATTCCTTTTTCTTGAACCAGTCACTTAAGACATAAACATATTTTACTTCTATGTCCAATGATGAAAGCAATTTTTGATACTGTTTGTTTTTAAAATCACACGTCTGTAGTTTCTCGTCAACTGATCCGGCAACTTCCTGAAATTTTATCTCTATTATAAAAAGGGTACTATTATTAAAAAGAAGTATGGCTTCATCGGGCAGCAGTTTTTTTGAAATGATGTCTTTATAATCGACGCCTTTAGGTCCTAATAGGTTTTTGTAAAGTTTATGCTTTTGGTAAAATTCAGCTACTTTTTGACCGTCAAAGTAAACTTCATCATCTGCAACATTATAGCTTGACAGCGCTTGTAAGGCTTTCCCCAAGCTAATTCTTGATTCAAATTTTAACCCTGTTACTGTCTTTCCGCCGCCTGTGCCGCCTTTTTTCATTATGCCTTTTTCTTTTTTTCCATGAATAAATCTTTGAATCTCTTCATAGAGACATTCAAATAGCTTTTTTCTAATTCAATACCTATATATTGTCTGTCTTCTTTACAAGCTGCTAGTCCAGTGGTACTACTGCCACTAAATGGGTCTAATACAATATCTCCTGGCTTGGTCGATGCTAGCACAATTCTTTCTAACAATTTTAATGGTTTCTGAGTAGGGTGCTTGTCGTATATTTTCTCTTCTCTTCCTGGAGCCTTAATAGACCACATGCTCAGCATCTGTTTATTATTATTGAGTTTCTTCATGAGGGGATAATCAAAATAATGTTTGCTATGTTTATTCTTTGCTGCCCACAAAATTGTTTCTGTTGAGTGTGTAAAATAGCGACAACTTAAATTTGGTGGAGGGTTTACTTTAAACCATGCGATGTTATTTAACATCTTGTAGCCCAAAACTTGCATTGCATATCCAACTGTATAAATAATATGAGATGTGCCTGATACCCATATAGTACCGTTAGGCGTCAGCACTCTTTGACATGCTTTAAGCCAATCGGAAGTAAACTGGTAATTCTCATGTATCCCCTTAGAGATATCCCATTTGCCTTTATTTACTGAAACCTGCCTGCCGGCATGGCAAGTAAAACCACCGTTTGAAAGAAAATATGGTGGATCTGCAAAGATCATATCAACTGAATTCTCTGGTAATTCAGATAGGATTTTTAGGCAGTTTTCATTAAACAAAATAACGTTGTGTTTGTGGTCTTCAAAGCATGGTTTACTGGAAATGCTTTTGGTGAGTTTAAATATATCTTTTCCGTGTACGGTTTTATGTTTAGTTACTGTAGTCATCTCAAACATGATTTTACCACCTTTCTTTTAATGGGTCAATATTATTTGTCCTTTCACTTATATAGACACCAAAAATATCAATTTTATTACAATTTATTTTAAAATATTTTAAATTGTTTTTGTAATTTCTTATATTTATTGGAGTTATGGAGCTAAGATTCTTCTCGGTATTTTTTTAATAACTCTTCTGCAGTAGTGCCAAAGCGCCTTTTATTAGCCACTCTATTCTTTAATCTTTCCTTACTTGTATATAAAGGGTGTCTGTTTTTGATACCCTGGGGTCCCTTAATGCTGATATCCAGGGTATCAAATTTTGACACCCTCAATTTTGGAAGAAGGGCTGTTCCAAGCATGGTGTATTGGGTAGGAGTCCTGCCTGTGCCGCTTGAATATGTAATAAGGCCTCGTTTCTGGAGGTATTTCTTTGCGGAGACGAGAGTATTGGTAGAAATACCTAGCTGTTTCCGTATCATGCTGTCGTTCCAGAAGAAATTGGGCTTTTGGAAGCGACAATATAGGCCGCGTAAATAGATGTACAAAAGCATGGGGATGCGCTTTATATTGCGTGTTTGGCATATATCGAAAAAGTCGTTTTGGAGAAATTGGTAGCCTTTCATTGGGATTTCCACCACACTTTCACCACACTCAGAGCCTTTTTTGTGCATTTTGAGTCTGATGATAGCTGATGATACTTGTTCTCTTCTGTTATTGTATGTCCTTGAAAAGAATAGGGGTTATGAAAGATTATTGGGATTTGAATTGAAAATGATGGGTGTGTTGAAAAACGATGGCGGAGAGGCAGGGATTCGAACCCTGGGTACCCATAAGGGTACTCCTGCTCTCCAAGCAGGTGCACTAGACCGCTATGCGACCTCTCCGATTTTTTTCAGT
>JABMRJ010000023.1 GCA_013202745.1 Candidatus Omnitrophota bacterium | reverse complement strand
TAGTTAGATCCAACATAATAGTAATGGGATTATATTAGCCGGTGAGCGTAAGGGCAAGAATATTAACCTGATTTTGACATTTCTAACAAGTAGGAGAGTATTTCTATTAGGCGATGATGTTGATGAGGCGGTTGGGGACGACGATAAACTTCTTTATGGGTTTTTGGGCTACCCACTTTATTACCTTTGGGTCGGACAAGACAAGCTTCTTTAGCTCTTCTTCTTTTATGCCCTCCCCCACTTCTATCTTAGACCTTAACCTGCCATTTACCTGTATTGCCATGGTTGCCTTATCGGTCTTGATGAAGTTGGGATCATACTTCGGCCATTCCAGCTTGAATATAGATGGTCTATTTCCGAGCATCTCCCACATCTCTTCGGATATGTGCGGGACAAAAGGTGAAAGGAGTATTATGGCGGTCTTGACGGCCTCTTTTACGGACTTATCGACTTTGTCATCTTTTGCCAGTCCGTTATAGGTCTCGTTTATAAGTTCCATGACGGCGCTTATGGCGGTATTAAAATGAAAATCCCTCTCTATGTCGTCTGTAACCTTCTTTATGGTCTGGTGGGTCTTTATCTTTAGATCTTTTCTTTCCGAGTCCTCAATATCTTTTGTATCCTTTACCTTCTCTGCCAGGCGCCATACCCTTCCGAGGAATCTGTATGAGCCCTCAACAGCCCTGTCCGACCATTCTGCATCCTTTTCCGGAGGCCCTATAAACAGAGTATAGAGTCTTACCGTATCTGCGCCGTACTTCTCTATAAGCTCATCAGGGCTTACTACATTTCCTTTAGACTTCGACATCTTCGCGCCGTTTTTTATTATCATGCCCTGGGTAAAGAGGTTCTTAAACGGCTCATCAAATTTTATCAGTCCAATATCATAAAATACCTTCGTTACAAAGCGTGAATACAAAAGATGCAGTATGGCGTGCTCTATGCCGCCTATATATTGATCTACGGGGAGCCATTGATTTACATCTTTGGAATTAAACGCTCCATTCTTATCCTTTGGCGATATATAGCGCAGATAGTACCAGCTTGAATCTACAAAGGTATCCATGGTATCGACTTCGCGCCTTGCCTTACTCTTACACTTCGGACATTTTGTATTTACGAACCGTTCTACCGCCTTTAAAGGAGATTCTCCATTAGGCTTGAATTCTACGTTTTCAGGAAGTTTGACGGGCAGGTCTTTCTCAGGAACAGGCTGTATGCCGCACTTATCACAATAGATTATAGGGATAGGCGCGCCCCAGTATCTCTGCCGCGATATAAGCCAGTCGCGTAATTTATAATTTACCGCCCTTTTGCCTATAGATTTTTCCTCCATGTAATTCGCTATATCTTCCATGGCCTGGCGGTTTGTGGTCTTATTAAACGGTGTGGAGTTTACCATTATGCCGTCTTCTACATATGCCTCATGCATAGTCTTCGAATCGAGCGGTTTTTTCGGATCATCTATTACCACTTCTATCGGAAGATCATATTTTTTCGCAAATTCAAAGTCTCTCTGGTCGTGCGCAGGGACGGCCATGACAGCGCCTGTACCGTATTCCATGAGGATATAATTGGCTATCCATAGAGGGATCTTCTTGTCATTTACAGGGTTTATCACATATCTACCGCTGAATATTCCCTCTTTTTCCGTATCGGCCGCAGCGCGCTTCTGAATACTCTGGTTACGCACTTTTTTGATAAAGGCCTTTATCTCGTCCTCATTCTTTACGCCATCGATAAGCTTATCCACTACCGGGTGTTCCGATGCAAGGACCATATATGTAGCGCCGTATATCGTATCTACGCGTGTAGTAAAACAGGTGAGTTTTTCTTTAGTGTCTACTATGGGGAAATCTATCTCTACGCCGTGGCTTTTGCCTATCCAGTTTCGCTGCATTGTCTTTACGCGCTCCGGCCATTCTTTCAATTTCTCAAGGTCCTTAAGCAGGCGTTCTGCGTAATCCGTTATCTTAAAGAACCATTGCTCCAGCTGCTCCTGTGTTACCTTTGTATCACACCTTTCACATGCGCCTTCTACAACCTGCTCATTTGCAAGGACGGTGTTGCAGGAGGGGCACCAGTTCACAGCTGCCTTCTTTTTATAGGCGAGCCCTTTTTCATAAAGTTTTAAGAATAACCACTGCGTCCATCTGTAGTATTCAGGCGTGCAGGAATTGACCTCCCGCACCCAATCATAACCTATGCCCCATTGCTTAAGCTGTCTCTTCATATTATCTATATTATT
>JABMRJ010000022.1 GCA_013202745.1 Candidatus Omnitrophota bacterium | reverse complement strand
GTATCATATTTCTCGATAAGATGAATTCGGATAATCCTACTCCATCTATAGGTATGGTAGAGTCTACCAATCCTTGCGGTGAGCAGCCGCTCTTGCCTTATGAGAGCTGCAACCTCGGATCCATAAATCTTTCCCGGATGATCGACGGCGGCGAGATCGACTGGTCAAAACTTTCAAGGACGACCAAGACCGCCGTCCATTTTCTAGACAACGTAATAGATATGAACAACTTCCCGATAAAAGAGATCGAAGAGATGACAAAAGCCAACCGAAAGATCGGTCTCGGAATCATGGGTTTTGCCGATATGCTCATAAAACTAGGCATACCGTATAATTCAGAGAATGCGGTCTCCACGGCCGGCAAGATTATGAAGTTCATCCTCTATGAAGCGGTTATGGCTTCCACTGAACTTGCGCAGGTAAGGGGCGCTTTTTCGAACTTTAAAAAATCCATCTATAATATCCCCGGCGGACCGCGCCTCAGAAACGCCACGCTTACAACTATAGCCCCTACAGGGACGCTCTCTATAATCGGCGGGTCATCAAGCGGTATCGAGCCATTGTTTGCACTCGTATATTATAAACAGGTAATGGATAAGGATAAGCTCCCTGAATTCAATGATGAATTTGTAAAGGTTGCAAAGGAGAGGGGGTTCTATTCCGAAGCATTGATGAAAGAGGTGGCAGAGAAGGGCAGCATCCAGGATATGGAGGAGGTGCCGGAAGATATAAAGGAGATATTTATCACTTCACACGATATATCTCCCGAGTGGCATATAAGGATCCAGGCCGCGTTTCAGAAATATACGAATAATGCCGTCTCAAAGACGATAAACTTTCCCCAGGAGGCGAAACCGGATGATGTCCAAGAGGCGTATCTCCTTGCGTATAAACTGGGTTGTAAGGGCGTGACGATCTACAGAGATAAATCAAGAGAAGAGCAGGTCTTGAATGTAGGAAATACACAGCCGGATAAAGCCGTGGCTAAGGAAGGGATGGTAATAGGTAAGATCCTGCCCAAGCCGAGACCGACATTAGTAAAAGGCACAACCGCAAAGATAGGGACCGGCTGCGGCAATCTATATGTGACCATAAATGAGGACGAGAGTGGCCATCCGTTTGAAGTATTCATGCAGATGGGTAAAGCCGGTGGTTGTGCTGCAAGCCAGCTTGAGGCTATAGGAAGGCTCGTCTCTCTTGCATTCAGGTCAGGAATCGATGTAAAGGCGATAGTAGACCAGCTAAGGGGTATAAGATGTCCGTCGCCGAGCTGGGAAAAGGGCGGCAGGATATTCTCCTGTTCCGATGCCATTGCAAGGGCTATAGAGAAGCGCTTGTGTGCACAGAAAGAAGAGCAGGTTAAGGTTTCCAAAGAAGACCCTTCTTCCCAGACGTCATTTGATAATTATATGGGTAAAGGCGGAGTAAAACTCGGCAATGTGATAGGTGTCTGTCCTGATTGCGGCGGCGCTCTTCGCCATGTCGAAGGCTGCACCGTCTGCAGGGCATGCGGCTACTCAAAGTGCGGCTAGTATAAGCCTGTGGAAAAAAAGCTAAAGAAAGAGTTAGGTCTTTTAGACGTATTCTGCATAGCATCCGGGGCTATGATAAGCTCCGGATTGTTTATTTTACCGGCCCTCGCATTTGCAAAGACAGGCCCTGCAGTAGTATTATCCTACCTATTGGCCGGTCTATTAGTGCTACCGGCAATGCTGGCAAAGGCAGAACTTGCCACGGCCATGCCGAAAGCCGGCGGGACTTACTTTTTTATAGAAAGAAGCATGGGTACTTCTATGGGTACCATAGGAGGACTTGCAAGCTGGTTTTCTTTAAGCTTAAAGAGCGCCTTTGCCTTGATAGGTATAGGGCTCTTTGCCACGCTGATAGATCCCACGATTACCCAGGTACAGATAAAATGGATTGCTGTGGGGTGCTGCATCTTCTTTATGCTCATTAATATAATTGGTGTTAAGCATACAGGAAGGTTCCAGATAGTGCTGGTACTCTTTCTCATAGGCCTGCTCGTTTTTTATGTTTTCCGGGGTTTTATCAATGTACAGCCGCAGAGGTTTTCACCATTTATGCCATTTGGCCTAAAATCGGTCTTTGCGACAGCGGGGCTTGTATTTGTCTCATTCGGGGGACTTACCAAGGTAAGCTCGGTTGCGGAAGAGGTAAAGAATCCCGGTAAGAATATACCGCTTGGCATGTTCCTTGCATTCAGTGTAGTGATGGCTCTTTATGCAGCCGTAATCTTTGTAACTGTAGGTATACTCGACGGCAAAGATCTTGCAGGTAGCCTTACGCCTATTTCACTGGGCGCCGAATCTTTCCTGGGTAGGGCAGGTATAGTGGCGATGTCTTTCGCCGCATTGCTTGCATTTATCTCCACAGCCAATGCCGGCATACTGACGGCTTCGCGCAACTGCATGGCCATGAGCAGGGATTATCTCCTTCCGAAATTTTTCCACACACTCGATGTAAAATATAAGACACCGCACTTTTCCATAATCTTTACGGGCCTATTTATGATCGCGGTAATTCTATTTTTGGATCTTGAAAGTCTCATCAAGACAGCATCTACGCTCATGATACTGCTCTTTTTATTTGTTGCGCTTTCAGTAATAATCATGCGGGAGAGCAGGATACAGAGTTACCGCCCGCAGTTTAAATCGCCATTATATCCGTGGATATATATAATAGGAATAATAGGATATATTTTTCTTATATTTGAAATGGGCAGGACGCCCATCCTTATAACTGCCATCTTTATACTTGCATCGCTTGTATGGTATTTTATCTATGTAAGGAGTCGGGTAAACCGCCGGGCAGCGCTTGTACATATAATAGAACGGTTGACGGCGAAGGAACTTCTCGACGCGACATTGCCTGATGAACTCAGGGAGATTATAGTAGAGCGCGATAAGATAGTAGAAGACAGGTTTGACCGGCTTATTAAAGAATGCGAGATACTCGATTACGAACCCGTTACTGAAGAAGAGCGTAAAGCGGAGAATGTCTTTAAAAAGACATCGCTTGTGCTATCAAGCCGCTTGAGAATAGACGAGAAGGCGTTATTCGCCTTATTTTTAAAGAGAGAAAGAGAGTCGAGCACAGTAATTACTCCGGGACTTGCAATACCCCATATAATAGTAAAGGGATCCAACAAGTTCGATGTCATGCTCATCCGCTGTAAAAAAGGTATAATCTTCCCGGGTGTTAAAGATCCTGTCCATACGATCTTTATCCTTGTAGGTTCCCGCGATGAGAGGAATTTCCACCTGCGCGCCCTGGCCGCGATAGCCCAGATAGCCCAGGATAAGGCTTTCAATAAGAACTGGCTCGAGGCATCCAACGTCGAAGAGCTGCGAAATATCATATTACTCGCCGAAAGAAAACGCCACATCTAGATAATTGACAACCCAGCTTTATCTGTTATAATCATATATACCAATATTAGGGGGTAATATATAATGAAAAAGAAGTTGATTTATGTAGTACTTGATGGGCTTGGCGATAGGCCTATAGAGGAATTGGGAAACAAAACCCCGCTTGAAGCGGCCAATAAGCCAAATATGGATAAATTGGCCAAGCTCGCAAAGATGGGTGTAGTACACACAGTCGGCAAGGATGTGGCGCCGGAGTCCGATATAGCCGTTATAAGTATCCTTGGATATGAAGCGCACAAGCTTTACACAGGACGCGGTCCGCTGGAGAGCTTTGCTGTAGGACTCAAGGTAGAAGACGGCGACCTCGCCTACAGGGTAAACTTTGCTACCAGGGAGATGTCTTCTAAGAAGATTATAGATAGGCGTGTGGGTAGAAACCTTACTACGGAAGAAGCGACAACGCTTACAAAAGAGATCAACGAGAAGGTTAAGCTTGACGGGGCGACTTTTACCTTCAAGAATACGATAGGTCATAGGGCGGTCCTCGTAATCAGAAAAGGCGGAAAGTTGAGCGCTGAGGTGACAAATACAGACCCCGCTTATGAGAAGGAAGGGGTGTATGGTGTTGCAAAGCCTACATTTGAAAGCATTATTATGGATTGCACGCCCACAGAGGGCAATGAAAAGAATCAAAGAGCCATAGATGCAGCGAACCTTACAAATGAATTTACAGAAAAATCCAGCAAGATACTCAATGATTCAGGGATAAATAAAAAACGTATAAGCGAAAAGAAGCTCCCCGGAAACCTCATATTGAGCCGTGACGGAGGGAATTCGCTGCCGAAATTTCCTGATATAAATAAAAAGTTCAACCTGAAATTCGGTTGTTTTGTCGAGATGCCTGTCGAGAGGGGCATAGCGCTCCTTACCGGCATGGAGATAGTAAAACTTCCGCTTCCTACCGGAGATGCTAAAGAAGACTATCCGCTGAGAGCTGACAAGGCGATTGAGGCGATGCGGAAATACGATGTTTTGTATATACACATAAAGGGACCTGATGAACCGGCCCATGACGGAGATTTTAAAGCGAAGAAAGATTCCATAGAAGGGATAGATAAATTCTTCTTTGGAAACCTTCTTCCGCGGATAGATCTTAAAGATACATTGCTTGTGATAACGGCAGACCATGCAACCCCCTGTAAGCTCAAGGCCCATTCCGGTGATCCGGTGCCTCTGCTTATGTGCGGGGGCAGCATAACAAAGAGTGATGGGTTGGACAGTTTTGGCGAGACCAACTCCAAAAAAGGATCGCTAGGCGAGCTTATGGGCCACCAGCTCATGGGGCTATTCGTCAAACACCTGTAAGATATTATGAAGATAGGTATAGTAGGCCTTCACGGAAGCGGAAAGTCATCCGTATTTAATGCCATTACCCAGAGACCCCCTGGTGAGCGTGACCTTACGAAGCCGCACATCGGGACTATCTTTATACCTGATGAGAGGCTCGACTTTATTGCCTCAGTCGTAAAGCCCAAGAAGGTCACTTACTCAGAGATAACTTTTCTGGATCTACCGGGATATAACCCAAAGCATATACAGGAGGTGGATGCCCTCGTATTATGTATAGGCACATTCTCGGGAAGGGATATATTAAGAGACCTAAGAGATTTTGAAGCCGACCTTATATTGAGGGATCTCGAGATAATACAGAAGCGTATAGGGAAGATGGAGAAGGAGATTCAGCGCGGCATAAAGGAATTAAAGAATGAATATGAGGTGCTCCTTATCTGCAAGAAGGCCCTTGAGGAGGAGAAGGAGCTTCGTTTCCTGGAGCTTACCCCTCAACAGGAGAAACTTATAACAAGTTATCAGTTTCTTTCACGCAGGCCATTTATAGTCATTTCAAACATTGCGGAAGACCAGATACAGAAAAGTGTCTCAAAAACATTAGAAGAGTATGCGCATAAGAAGGGATTGAGGCTCATAGAGTTCTCGGCAGAGATTGAAAATGAGATACTCGAGCTCCCTGAATCTGACAGGCCCGCCTTCTTAAAAGACGCCGGTATAGAAAAATCGGTAAGGGAGAGATTTATACAGGTCTCCTATGAGATGATGGACCTTATACATTTTTATACTACCAAAGGCAATGAGGTGAAGAGCTGGATGATAAGGAAGTCCACGACTGCGCACGATGCGGCGGGTAAGATACACACCGATATAAAGAGGGGTTTTATACGCGCCGAGGTGGTGAACTTCAAGGATTTTAAGGAGAGCGGTTCTTTCCATGCGGCAAAAGAGAAAGGCCACTTTAAGTCAGAAGGAAAAGAGTATATAGTTTTTGATGGGGATATCATAAACTTCAGGTTTAATGTTTAGTCAAAGGAGGAAGAGATGGTTAAAATAAAGAGAGCGCTTATAAGCGTATCTGATAAGAAAGGGCTGGATGATTTTGTGAAGGGCTTAAATGAACTTGGCGTCGAGATACTCTCGACAGGCGGGACATCCAAAAGGATAGCATCGCTCGGGGTGCCTGTCAAGGATGTCTCGAGTTATACTGGATTTCCCGAGATGCTGGATGGAAGGGTAAAGACCCTCCACCCAAAGGTCCACGGAGGCCTCCTTGCGCTTAGGGAAAAGAAGGAACACATGGAGCAGATAAAGAAGCACGGCATAGAACTTATTGATATGGTAGTCGTGAATCTCTATCCCTTCAAGAAGACCATAGAAAAGCCGGGCGTTAAGTTTGAAGAGGCGATAGAGAATATAGATATAGGCGGCCCGTCTATGTTAAGGTCTGCCGCCAAGAACTTCAGGTCTGTGATTGTGGTCTGTAATCCGGACAGGTATAAGGATATACTGGCTGAATTGAAATCTAACGGCGGCACTTTAAGCCAAAAGACCCTTGAACAGCTGGCGATAGAGGTTTTTGAGCAGACTTCGCGGTATGACGCTATGATATATGACTATCTGGCAAATACCCTTAAGGATGGTACGGACAAGAAGTTTCCGGATACAGCCGCCTTGAAGTATAAGAAGGCCCAGGATCTGCGCTATGGCGAAAATCCTCACCAAAAGGCAGCGTTCTATAAGGATGAGGAGATAAAAGAGCCCTCAGCATCGAATGCAAAACAGCTCCAGGGCAAGGAACTCTCTTTCAATAATATAATCGACTTAAACGGCGCTCTTGAGATAGTGAAGGAGTTTGATAAACCTGCGGTGAGTGTAATAAAACATACAAATCCATGCGGCGCGGCATCCAATGACAATCTTGGCAAGGCCTATCTGGATGCCCTAGACAGTGATAGGTTGAGTGCATTCGGAAGCATCGTCGGTCTAAACAGGCCTGTCGATAAAAAGACAGCAGAAACGATAATGCGGGAAGCTGATTTTGTAGAATGCATAATAGCGCCCTCATACTCGAAAGAGGCGCTTGCGATATTTCAAGCAAAGAAGAACCTGCGCATAATGGAGGTCTCGAACTTCAATGAAAAGGCCAAATCTTTCGACAATGATATGAAGAAGGTTGTGGGCGGCATGCTCATCCAGGACAGGGACGTTGCGATGGTAAAGCCTGAGATGCTTAAGGTAGTCACAAAGAAGAAACCCACACAAGAGGAGCTCGAAAGCCTCCTCTTTGGATGGAAGATATGTAAACATGTAAAGTCAAATGCAATCGTATTCTCCAAAGGTACGAAGACGGTCGGTGTAGGGGCCGGGCAGATGTCGAGAGTCGATTCCGTTATAATAGCATCGAGAAAAGCTGGTGACCGCTCAAAGGGCGCGACGCTTGCAAGTGATGCCTTCTTCCCAAAACCCGACGGCATAGAGATGGCCGCCAAGGCCGGTATAACGGCTATAATACAACCAGGCGGATCCATAAAAGATGAGGATGTTATAAAGGCGGCGGATTCATTAGGGATAGCCATGGTCTTTACTGGGATGCGCCACTTTAAACACTAATATGACATACCCTGAGGTTGTCGATTATCTAAATTCATTCATTGACTACGAAAAGATCCAGCCTAAAGATTATAAGGGTGCATTCAGGTTAGAGAGGATGAAGGGCCTATTAGCTAAATTAGGCAATCCTCAGCAGAATTTAAAAGTAATACATATAGCCGGGACTAAAGGTAAGGGCTCTACAGCGGCCCTGATAGCATCTATACTAAAAGAGTCCGGTTACCGTGCAGGCCTCTATACCTCTCCTCACCTTATATCTTTCAGGGAGAGAATACAGATAGATGGCTGCATGATAGGCGAAGAGGATCTTTGCAGGATAACTACATCTGCAAGAAAAGGCCTGGACCAGATGCGCCCTGAAGGGCTATCCTTTTTCGAGGCGTATACCGCTATAGCATTTCTATATTTTAAAGAAAAGATTACAGACTTTGCAATCATGGAGACCGGGCTGGGCGGCAGGCTCGATGCCACAAATGCCGTGAAGAGAAGCATATCGGTCATCACTCCGATAAGCTATGAGCATACCCGTATACTGGGCTCTACCATCAGAAGGATTGCGCGCGAGAAGGCAGATATAATAAAAGCGGATTCGATCTGTATCTCGGCCCCTCAAGAAAAGGGGGCACTGGATGTCATAGAGCGAATATGCAAGAAGAGAAGGGCGCACCTCTATCTTGTGGGCAGAGATATACATATAGATAAAGGCCGATTCGGGCAGGATGAACAGTACTTTAACGTATGGACTAGATTTTCTGAATACGCGCTGATTAGACTGGCCCTTAGGGGCGAGCACCAGATAATAAACGCAGCTACGGCAATAGGAGCCATAGAGGCGCTTCGTCTCTACAATGTCTTTATACCACATGAGAGAATAAAAAGCGGCATAAGCAAAACAGAGTGGCCGGGAAGGATGGAGATTATAAATAGCCGTCCGCTTGTAGTTGCCGATGGTGCGCAGAACAGGGCAAGCTCAAGGGCATTGATAGACGGTATAAAGAGACATTTTAATTTCCGTAATCTCATTTTAGTATTAGGGACCTCAAAGGATAAGGATCAAAGAGGTATCTGTAAGGAGTTGTCGCAGGCAGCCGATTACCTTGTACTGACCCGCGCAGATAATCCAAGGGCCCAAGACCCTGATATATTAAAGAAATATTTTAGGAAAGAAAAGAAAGAAGTATTCCCAAAGTCTAAAGACGCCATGGACCGTGCTTTTTCTTTGGCCGGCCAGGACGATATCATAGTAGTCACAGGTTCGTTATACCTTGTTGGAGAGGTTAAGAAGAGACTAAATCATGAAAAGACCGATAACTCCTAACGATACAATAGTTGCCATCTCTACGCCTATCGGCGAGGGGGGCATAGGGATAATCCGTTTAAGCGGAAGCGCAGCACTCTCAGTGGCCGATAAGATATTCAAATCGAGCGACGGAAATTTACCATCGGGATTTAAGGGTTTTACCACCCATTACGGGCATATAGTAGATAAGACAGCGACAGTAGACGAGGTGATACTTACCGTAATGCGTAAACCTAAAAGTTTCACTAAAGAAGATGTGGTGGAGATCAATTGCCATGGCGGCATAGTGCCTCTTAAGAAGGTCCTTGAGATGGTTCTTCTATCCGGCGTGCGCATGGCCGAGCCCGGTGAATTTACAAAGAGGGCTTTCTTAAACGGTAGGATAGATCTTGCACAGGCAGAATCTGTTCTCGATGTCATAAGGTCAAAGACGGATACGAGCCTTCGCTCTGCTATCAGCCAGCTCCGGGGAGATTTCTCAGAGAGTATAAAAGATATAAGATCAGAACTTGTAGATCTTTTGGCAGATGTTGAGGCATCTATAGATTTTCCAGAGGAGGAGACAGGGGTTTTATCAATAAAAGATATCATCTCCCGCGTAAAGAAGACCGCAGGAGATATCCAGTCTTTTATAGATTCGGCCCAGAAGGGGAAGATACTTACAGAGGGGATAAGGACTGTTATATGCGGCCGGCCGAATGTCGGAAAATCGAGCCTGATGAATTACCTCTTAAGAGAGAAGCGTGTTATAGTGAGCCACATACCGGGCACGACGAGGGATGCCATAGAGGAGATAATAAATATAGATGGGATCCCGCTCAAGATTATAGATACGGCCGGTATTTCACAGAGAGCGGATACACTCACAAAGGAAGGCATAGAGAGGAGCCGACTGCATATTAAGTCAGCGGACCTCGTGCTATTTCTTCTGGATGGCAGTGAACCCCTTAATGAAAATGACAGGGACATAATAGAGGAGATTAAGGACAAAAAGGTAATAGTAGTAATAAATAAGACCGACCTTCCGAAGAGACTTGAAAATAATGCAATAAAGAAGGCCCTGCGCGATAAAAAGATTATAGAGATATCTGTGGTGAGGAAAAAAAATCTTAAAAAGCTTGAAGATGCTATATCCGATATAGTATGGGGCGGTCATGTTACATCAGACCACACGAGGCTCGTTACAAATGTAAGGCATAAAGCACTTCTCATCGAAGCAAAAGATGCCCTTTTTATGATCATTGGATCTAAGGGAGAGATGATGCCTGAATTTATTGCCCTTGATTTAAAGGAAGCGATAGACCGCCTCGGTGAAATAACGGGCGAGACGATCGACGGAGAACTTCTGGATAAGATATTCAGTAAATTCTGCATAGGCAAGTAAAAAGGAGACTCTAATGGATAAAAAGATTATAGAAAAATCGGTAAGGGATATATTGAAGGCCGTTGGCGAAAATCCGAAGAGGCGGGATATAGCTGCTACGCCGAAGAGGGTAGCCCAGATGTACGAAGAGATCCTCTGGGGAATGAAACAGGACCCGCGTAAAGAGCTTGAAGTTGTATTTGAGAAAGACCATGATGAGATAATACTGCTTAAAGGTATACCTCTCTACTCTATCTGCGAACATCACCTCCTGCCGTTTATCGGAAAGGCGCATGTTGCCTATATACCAAAGGGTAATAGGGTAACAGGCTTAA
The DNA here is from genome assembly GCA_013202745.1 of Candidatus Omnitrophota bacterium. Lineage (GTDB taxonomy): Bacteria > Omnitrophota > Gorgyraeia > JABMRJ01 > JABMRJ01 > JABMRJ01. Next base: position 7,166 of record JABMRJ010000022.1, on the reverse strand, counting down.
GTAAGATAGCAAGGGTTGTGGATATATTTTCAAGGAGGCTGCAGGTACAGGAACGCCTTACGACTGATATTGCCGATACCATGATGGAGAAGTTGAGGCCCAAGGGCGTCCTTGTAATAATAGAGGCCGAACATCTTTGTTATGATAGTAAAACTGAGATATTAACAGAAAACGGATGGAAGTTTTTCAAGGAAATAGACAAAAATGATAAGGTGGCCCAGGTGGATATTTTTACAAGAAAATTATCTTTTGTTAAACCAAAGAAAATCTTTTCATATAGTTACTCTGGGAAAATGGTACGAGTAAAAAGCTTGTCTGTAGATTTGTTGCTCACCCCAGATCATAGATTCTGTTATTGTTCAGAGTGGAAATTTTATAATAAAAAAAGCACTAAGTGGCAGATTGCTCCTGTGGCAAAATTAATGAATAAATACATAATAGTCCCAAGGGCATGTAATTGGGTGGGGAGAGAACGTGGCGCTGTAAATATTGGTAAACATAAAATAGGCTTTCCTAATTTTATGAAACTATTCGGAATTTGGATTAGCGAAGGATGTACAACAAGCGCAGGAAAAAGGAAATTCTTTATTGTTTCGCAAAGTCCCAAGTCAGTACATTTTGCAGCGATAAAAAGCTTATTTGATAAAATAGGGGTTAAATATACACAATGCAAAAGCGGAAAAACTGTTCAATTTCGTATAGAAAATATAGATTTTTATGAGTATTTTAAAGAATTTGGAAAATCAGGTGATAAGTATATCCCTAAGTTTATAAAAAACGCTACTCAAAAATCCCTGAAACTGTTTTTAGATTGGTATGTAAAAGGAGACGGGTTTATTACAAAAAGGAATGCGTTCCATTTTGTATCTAAATCTGAAAGGTTAATTGACGATTTGCAAGAAATCTGCATTAAATTAGGGATAGGGTGTACCAAGCAGAATAACAGCAGTTTCTACAGAATGGAGACGCACAGAACTAAGACAAAACCCGCAGTAAATAAATGGTATTCTAGGCTAAGACCTTGCAATTTTTCATTCAGAAATTACAAAGGCAAGGTCTATTGCGTCTCAGTTCCTAAAGGGCTGCTTCTAGTTAGAAGAAATGGAAAAACGTCAATTTCTGGAAATTGCATGACCATGAGGGGCGTTAAGAAACCGGGAGTAATTACCATAACAAGTGCTGTAAGAGGTATATTCAGGAAGAACGAAAAGACACGATCTGAAGCACTTGCGCTTATAAGGAATTCCTAAGGGCTTGAATATATTCCCTATCACCCCTTAGTTTTTAACTTGCTCGCGTTAGTGGTTTATGTTAATATCATATCAAATACAAGTGTAATATTACATGACGGGGGATAACGTGTTCTGGGGTTTACTGGCATTAACATCCGTTATCTGGATTATCGCTATATTTTATATAATAAAAGGCTGGGAAGGGTCCCGCATAGCGATAGAGAGCCAAGTGCCTGTTGAGATAAAGGTTGAAGATACCGAGAAGGCCGCGCCCGTATCAGATATAGAGATACCCATTGAAGCCCCGTCTCCGCCTCCGCCGTCTGCCACTCCTTATGCGCCAAAAACGCAAGATCCCGAAAATTTCTATAAAGAATTTAGTAAAGCCAACGTAGTCGAATTTCCAGCCGAATATATAGATGGAGATAGGGTAAGAGGCCCTATGGGCGGGATTATAAGTGTTTGTGAATTTGCAAGAAATTGCTATAAGGAGATAGGCTTTAGATGCACGGATCTTATCATAAGAAAGAATGTAAACGATCACCCTTACAGGCTAAACATATTTGATCTTATCTTTGATCATTATTCAAGCACAGAAGAGGCCTTTATAAAATTATTCGGCAATCTCAAAGAAGAGTTTGCAGAAGATATACGCCTTATAGGGAACCATTCCGACATGGCACACGACGGCAAAAAAGCACTAATCGGAAAAACAGAAGGGCTGCCGGAATTTGTAGTATATGACGAAAGGGAACTCTTCTTTGTAACGGTAAAGGCTAAAGGCGAAGCATTGAAAGCCCAAGAGGAGGCGTTTTTAAGAGAGTTTGTTATTGAAAAGAAGCTCTTCAAGGCCAGGATATTCAGGGTAACAGAAAGGCTCAAAAAGATGTACGTGCCGCCCAAGACCGATGAAGAGAAGAGGCCGCTGGCACGTGAAGTATTCGGCATCTACGAAAAAGATGCCGAGAAGAAGATTGCCAAGAAATCCTTCACCGCCGAAGAGATACAATTCTTAGAAGAGAACAAAGATGCCTTTACGAATGAAGAGCTTGCTGAAAAACTCGGCCGCACGGTAGATTCTGTTACGCATAAGCTAAGCAGGCTCGGCATAGCGCGGGAGACCTACGACTGGACTAAAGATAAAGATAAATTTTTACGCAACAACATAAGCAATCTTACCTATAAAGAGATTTCTGAAAAACTGGGCACTACCATACCTTCGGTAAGGGCGAGGTGCAGAAAGTTAGACATTAAAAAATGATGAGAAGAGAATTTATCTATCTCGGGTGGTATCTCTTATTATGCATACCGATAATAATCCTATATATCAGATTCTCGTTAAGATCCCGGCGTGAACGGCTGACCCTGACAGGTGATTTAGGGCCTGAGCCTACATCCGAAGAAGAGAAGAGAGAATATATAAGGATAGATTCGGTCTTTCCTATTGAATTCCAGAAAATTGTTGAGAGCGGTGAGGCTGAAGCCCCTTTCCGGCAGGGAGTTACAAGGGATCTGTCAAAGGATGGTATGCGCATAGAAACAGTTACTGTGCGCGGCAGGGATCTTGCGGAGTTGTCGCCAGATAAGACAAAACTCAGGATGGTTATTAATCTGCCGCACGACACACATGCGGTCATTGCTACCGCAACAGTAAAATGGATGCATAAGGTAGAAGAATCTGCCGTCGATAGGCATATTATAGGCATCTCATATGAAGATATGGCTGAGTCTGATATGGAAAGGATAATAAAGTATGCCCTTTGGCTGCGGAGAAAGCCGGACATGTTTGCGCTTGTGGTAGTTGCATTGATAGTTGCAGTAGCTGCGTTTTTCAGCACTATACTCTTCTTCAAAGGCGCAAAAGAGGAATTTGCTAATGAGATTAGGTTTAGAGAAAGCGAGAAGCAAAGGCTTGTTGAGAATATAGGTATTATAGAAAATGAAAAGGCAGAGGCGGTAGGGCGGCTGGAATCTATTACGACAAGATATGCTAACCTCCGCGAAAGAGTAAAGGCATTAGATGAAAAAAACAGGCAAGCAGGACTTGCGCAGGAGGAGAAAGCGGCTGCGTCTATAACGTCCATGGAAGAGAAGCCGCAAGTTATCGAGGAAGAGATAGAGGAGGAGATAAGAGAAGAGGTAGGGGAAGATCTTGCGTCTGAAGAGGTGACCGGTATAAAAGAGATAGAGTCAGAGCCTATAGTCATGTTGAGGAAGACGGATCTTACGGAAGAAGATGCCGAATCCGGACTTAAGATAACCCGGGATATGATCGCGTCCGAAGCAAATGTATATAAGGCATTCAGGAATTATATACTTGAAGAAGAGATCCAGCGTCTGGACAGGTACTCCTCGACGCATAGGACCAGCATCTACCATGCAGCGAGCCTCTTTGCGCTTGGGGAGTTGCGGTATAAAAAGAGGCATATAAAGGAGATGATTATAAAGGTATACAGGGATGTTATAAAATTATACCCAAGATCGAAATATGCAAGTTATGCCAGCCACCGCCTGGACCAGATAGAAAGAAACCTGCCCTATAACGCATATAGCTTAAGGTACTATTCTCTGGAATACAACCTCCCGACCATGTATGATTACAGGGAGCTCGAACCATATAAAGAATAACTTACTGTTTGCAAATTATGTTATGATATGTTACTATACTAACACTAAATAGGCTAAATATGCTTCCCGCACTCGTAGAATTCAGTAAAAATCAGGCTGTATGGACCGGAGCGCTCGCTTGGCTGCTTGCCCAAACACTTAAAGTACTTTTGGGGGCGGTGAGAGAGAAGCGTTTCAACTTCATGTGGTTTGTCGGAACAGGCGGCATGCCGAGCTCACACGCTGCAGGCATTACGGCTCTGGCAAGCACCATAGGCCTATATGCCGGATTTAACACACCCATATTTGCTCTGGCCCTATTCTTTACCATCGTCGTCCTATTTGATGCCCAGGGCGTGAGGCGTGCCAGCGGGACGCAGGCGCAGATCCTAAACAGGATTCTCGACGATATTTACTGGAAGAAGAAGATCCAGGAAGATAGACTCAAAGAACTTTTAGGCCACACCCCTATAGAGGTATTTGCAGGAGTTGCTATAGGAGTATTCGTGAGCCTTTTATGCTATAAAGGGGTATAGAAGATGAAGAAGAATGTTTATATTGTATTGACATCTGTAATATTAATAGTGGTCCTGACCCTGACTCTTAGTATGCTTAATAGAAAGAAACGCGATATATCTGACCGAGAAGCGGGCGGCCTTGCCACACAAATCACGGATCTCTACGATAAGGCCAAAGACCTTGTATTAAAAGAGGAATACAGAGATGCCAAGGCCATCTATGCGCAGCTTCTCGAAAATACCCATGATGAGGAATTTGCCCAGAGGGTTCAGAAGGATATCATGGAACTAAATATGCGGATGGTATTTTCTGCTTATCCTACAGACGATAGTATCATACATACAATAAAGAAGGGTGATACGCTAAGCGGGCTTGCCAAGAAGTACAATACCACAGTAGACCTTATAATGAAGTCTAATAACCTGACAAATGACCTGATAAGGATAAATGATGGATTGAAGATCTACACGGCCTCTTATAAAGTCCTGGTAGACCGCTCACAAAATATCCTTACACTCAAATCAAACGATTCTATCCTTAAGACATACAGGGTAGCTACCGGTATAAACAATTCCACTCCGGTGGGAACATTTAAGATAGTAAACAAGCTTAAGGATCCGGTATGGTACAGGACAGGTGCTGTAGTTCCCTCGGGCAGCCCCGAGAATATACTGGGGACCAGATGGATGGGTATCTCTGCTGCCGGTTACGGCATACACGGAACGACGCAGCCCGAAAGCATAGGACAGCATATTACGGCCGGGTGTGTAAGAATGGTAGATTCCGATGTGAAGGAACTTTACTCAATAGTGCCCATAGGCACGGAAGTAACCATTATAGAATAATATGAACGGAAGCGGTTTAGACTTTGAAAAGCCGATACTTGAGCTCGAGAGGAAGATAGAGGAACTCAAGAAGTTCACCTCTCAGGAGAATATAAACCTATCAAGCGAGATAAAGAAACTTGAGGGTAGGCTCGAAGAAGTAAAGAAGGATATTTTCGAAAATCTCACCCCCTGGCAGAAGGTCCAGATAGCCCGCCATCCAAAGAGACCATACAGCCTCGATTACATAAACATGATAATGAAAGATTTTGTAGAACTCCACGGTGACAGGGCCTTTGGGGATGATAAGGCCATTGTTGGAGGGCTTGCGCGGGTTGATCAGCATAAGGTTATGATTATAGGCCATCAAAAAGGCAGGGACACCAAAGAGAACCTTATGAGAAACTTCGGGAGTGCGCATCCTGAAGGGTATAGAAAGGCCATGAGGCTGATGGAACTGGCCGAGAAATTTAAGATACCCGTAATTACCTTTATAGATACACCCGGAGCATATCCTGGTATAGGCGCGGAAGAGAGAGGGCAGGCGGAAGCGATAGCGTACAATCTAAGAGAGATGGCGGTGCTCACCGTGCCGATCATAGTCTTTGTCATAGGGGAAGGGGGAAGCGGCGGTGCTCTGGGCATAGGTGTTGGTGATAGGATATGTGTCCTTGAGAATGCATATTACTCTGTCATATCCCCCGAAGGCTGCGCAGCCATATTATGGAAAGAACGGGCAAAGGCGCCTGAAGCATCTGCGGTATTAAAATTGACGGCACCCGATCTTCTTAAGATGGGCATTATAGACGAGATAATAGAAGAGCCGCTTGGCGGGGCCCATAGAGATCATGAAAAGACGGCCCATAATATGAAAAAGACTATAAAAAAATTCTTGTCTGATACAAAAGGCATTTCAAGCGGAAAGCTCATCAATGCGAGGTATGAGAAATTCCGTAAGATTGGCGTATTCCAGTCAAAGCAGGTTTAAAGGGTAGCGTAGATGGCGCAGCAAGATATAAAAGAATCTATCAGCATAACAAGTGACATCAAAGAGATCAGGAAAGTAAGCTCGAGGATAGTGGGCCTCCTCATGGAGCGCATGGTAGATAAAGCGCTCATCTTTGATATAAGACTTGCGGTAGAAGAAGCGATTATAAATGCTATAGAACACGGCAATAAAAGAAATAAGAGATTAAAAGTAAAGGTCTCGTTTGGCATCGATAATGAAAGAATGGAGATTACCGTAGAGGACAGCGGCAGCGGTTTCGACCATAAGGGGATTCCAGACCCTACAGAAGACAAGAATGTATTGAGGTCTCACGGGCGCGGAATCTATTTGATACATAGGCTGATGGACAGAATCGAATACAATGATAAAGGCAACAGGATTAAACTGACCAAATATATAAAAAAGCAGTAGCACCGGAGGTAGTTATGCAGATAAAGATCAGCGAAAATAACGGTATATCTGTCTGTAAGGTAGACGGCGAGATAGATATAAATACGGCCGTAGAGGTAAAGAAGATCTTCGATAATCTTATCAAGGAAAAGAAAGAAAAGATCGTAATAAATATGGAAAAGGTGGACTATGTAGACTCTTCCGGCTTGGCCACACTGGTAGAGCTTCTCAAGAACTTCAGAAAGTATGGGGCCCGGCTTAAACTGGTCAGCTTATCGAATAAGGTAAAGAGCCTGTTTGAAATAACCAAATTAGAGAAACTCTTCGATATACTGGATAAAGAAGAAGAAGCCCTCAACACTTTTTAAAGACGGACAGGTAATATATGTATAAAATCTTAGGTGCCATAGGCAGGAATATAATGGACATAGGGGTCTTTGTGCTCGACCTCTGCAAACTGCTCATTGAGACTCTCAAGTGGATCATAATAGGACCATTTCAGAAGAAGGCCGCAAAGAGAGAATTTATTATAAACCAGATGGTATTTGCAGGTGTGGACTCTCTTGTTATAGCGTTCTTCGTCTC
>JABMRJ010000021.1 GCA_013202745.1 Candidatus Omnitrophota bacterium | reverse complement strand
TTCCTATCAGCAGGTTCGGTGGAGCATAAGAAGGGGACGACGAAATTCGATATGCTGGGCGGGCTGTCGAAGGCAATGCCCATTACCTATATAACATGCCTCATAGCGGCGCTGGCTGTAACGGGCATCCCCCCGATGAGCGGTTTCGTATCTAAATGGATGGTCTATCAGGGTCTGATAGAGCTGGGAAAGTCAGGCGGCAGGCTCTGGATCGTATGGCTGATTGCGGCGATATTCGGAAGCGCGCTCACACTCGCAAGCTTCATGAAGCTTATACACGCGGTATTTCTTGGCCCATGTCCCGGCCCTGCATGTAAGAGGGATGAGGTTTCGCCCACCATGTGGATACCGACTGTTCTATTGTCGGTCCTCTGTATCATATTCGGCGTCTTTGCCTATAAGATCCCCATCAGGCTCTTTATACAACCTTCTATCTCTAGTGCTATAAGCTATCCCGGAGTATGGAACGCATCCGTCAGCACGGGATTGATATTGGTAGGTCTAATAGTAGGCCTCCTTATTTACATGGCAGGTAATATCAAGAATCTCAGGGTTGACGATCCTTTCATAGGCGGTGAACTCTTAAGGGAAGACATGAAGGTTTCCGGAGTAGAGTTTTATAAGACTATCGAGGAGCTTCCGATCCTATCGAGGATATACGCTGCAGCGAAGAGAGGGACTTTCGATATATATGACCAGGGTATAAAGGTGACATTCTTCTTTACAGGTTTATTAAAGAAACTGCATAACGGAGTACTGCCCACATATCTGGCATGGTGCCTTATGGGGGCTATGGTACTCTTCTTTATCTTGAGGTAAGAAGTGTTAGAGCTGTATCTTTTATTAGGATTCATGATAGTAGGTGCGATAATAGCGCTTGAGGCCAAGGATATGGTCTCCTCGGTCATTGCCGTCGGTGCTGTAGGCCTAGGCACATCCATAGCATTCTTGATACTTAAGGCGCCTGACCTTGCGATTACACAGCTTACCGTCGAGATATTGATGCTCATAATACTCATAAGGGCGACACTGAGAAGGGATCTACCCTTTTCAACGAGCGGCAGATGGTTACTCAACACAGTTATTACGGTGCTCTTCCTCGGGGTCTTTTTAGCGGTGGCATATTTTGCCATAAAGGACCTGCCGCGATTCGGTTCACCCATTATGAGGGTTGCCAAGATTTACATAGCGGAAGGGTTGAAGTCGACCGGCGCGACAAACCTCGTCTCATCCGTTATATTAGATTTTCGCGCATACGATACACTGGGTGAAGCGACTGTGCTATTTACTGCGGCGATAGGTGTCATAGCGGTCATGCGCCGCATCGGACGCAAGACAGAAGACGAAAAAGTGAAGGCAGACGATGAGTAAGGGACCCAAAGAAGCGGGAATGACGCTTATAGTAAAGACGATAACACGTCTTACAGTCGGCCTCATACTGCTATACGGGATATATATAGTTACACACGGCCACCTGACTCCGGGGGGCGGTTTTGCCGGCGGGGTTATCATAGCGCTATCATTTATACACCTTACGCTTGCTTTTGGCAAAGAAGTAGCCCTTAAGAAACTCTCTAAAGAGGGCACTTCCATACTCGACAGCCTGGGAGCGCTCATCTTCCTTGCAATCGCTATATTAGGTTTTACAGGAGGGTATTTCTTCCTCAATTTCATAAATAAGGGCGTTCCCTTTAGATTATTGAGCGCAGGCATAATACCCCTATGCAACATAGCCATAGCCCTTAAGGTAGGGGCGGGGCTCTTTGCGATATTTATGGGGCTGGTATTCCTAAAGATTCTGGATAAGGATAAAAAATAATGATATATTTTCTCTGTATGGTATTGTTTGCAATAGGCCTTTACGGGGTTTTACGTAAAAGGAACCTCGTTAAAATCATACTGGGTCTTGTAATAATCGAATACGCTACCCATCTACTCTTCATACTTATAGGATACCGGATGAATGGCCGCGCGCCGATACTTGCCGAGGGCGAGGTAATAGCCAATATCGTCGATCCATTGCCCCAGGCCCTTGTACTTACAGCCATAGTTATAAGCCTCGGCGTCACAGCGCTCGTCGTCTCATTAGCAATAAGGATTTACGACAGGTATCGCACGTTCGATATAACAAAGATAAGGAGGCTCCGAGGGTGAGCATACTTCCATTATTTGTAGCCATACCGCTCGCCGGGGCGTTTCTGACCTCGCTATTAGGCAGGAGGTTTAAGGGGCTCCCTGATATACTATCTAACCTCTGCACGGCATCGTTATGTGTGATATCTATAGTATCTATAGGCATGGTCAGAGGCGGGAGTACTCTTGTATATAAACTCGGGGGCTGGATGCCGCCCATAGGTATATCGCTTGTACTGGACGGTTTTTCCAGCTTCATGCTTGTGACAGTCAATCTCGTAGCGCTCTTAGTGAATATATATTCAATAAATTATATGTTGAGATATACCGCAAAATGGAAATTCTATACGCTCTTCCTCCTTATGATAGCCGGCATGAATGGTGTAGTCATTACAGGAGATCTATTTAACCTATATGTATTCCTTGAGATCGCGGCTATAGCAAGCTACGCGCTCGTAGCTTTCGGCATTGAACACGAAGAGCTCGAAGCCTCATTTAAATATGCGGTAATGGGCAGTATAGCGTCTTCCTTTATATTGCTTGGCATAATATTCTTATACAGCTATACATCGACATTAAATATGGCCGATATTGGCAGAGTCTTACTCGATAAAGGCCCCGGCAGGATAATCGGTTTTATAATACCTATGTTTATATTCGGGTTCGGGCTCAAGGCGGCGCTCGTGCCATTCCATGCATGGCTGCCTGATGCCCACCCTGCGGCGCCGGCTCCGATATCCGCCATGCTCTCAGGGGTTCTCATAAAATCCCTGGGTGTCTATGCGCTCTGCAGGATACTCTTTAATGTTATAGGTGTAGGCGAGAGCCTATCGCTTGTACTCATGTTTTTAGGCGCCATCTCCATGGTAGTAGGAGTCTTTCTGGCAGTAGGGCAGTGGGATCTTAAGCGCCTGCTGGCATACCACTCTATAAGCCAGATAGGTTATGTAATCCTCGGAATAGGGCTCGGCACTCCGCTCGGGATACTCGGAGGGCTCTTCCATCTCTTCAACCACTCTATCTTTAAGTCACTGCTCTTTTTGAATTCCGGATCGGTAGAATACGCAACCGGCACGCGTGACCTCCAAAAGATGGGCGGATTGGCGTCGAAGATGCCTGTCACAGGTACGACTAACCTTATTGCATCTATGTCTATTGCAGGCATACCGCCGTTTAATGGTTTCTGGAGCAAGCTCATTATCATAATAGCCGCGGTCCAGGCGGGTAGGTTTGGATATGCATTCTGGGCAGTCCTTGCAAGCATACTTACACTGGCATCATTCATGAAGGTGATGAAGTACGGATTTTACGGAAAATTGAACGAGGCTTTTAATAATATAAAAGAGGTACCTCTTTTTATGCGGCTCTCAGTAGTAATCCTGGCGATCATATGTGTCGCAGGAGGCCTGCTTCTCTTAAACGGGATATTCTTAGAGGGCGCAAGAGACGTGCTTCTTAACGGTACGAAGTATGCCGCTGTCGTATTACGGGCGGTAAAATAGCGAATATGATCAAGAGCAGAGTAGTTTTATTTATATTGGCATTTGTAGCGTGGCTCCTCTTTTGCTGGGTGCCGGATGCGCAGGATATTATAGCGGGCGTATTTGTAGCACTCCTCGTATCCATATTGACCGGAGATATGTTTGTAAAGAGGCCGCACCATTTTGGCCATCTAAAGCGCTACCTCTGGTTCATATACTATGTGCCTATATTTTTATGGGAATGCTTCAAGGCCAATATTGATGTTGCCTACAGGGTTGGCCATCCGGATATACCTATACATCCCGGTATAGTGAAGGTCAAGACGAACCTCAAATCCGATACCGGCCTTACATTCCTTGCCAATTCCATAACCCTTACACCGGGTACATTGAGTGTCGATATAGACAGGGAGAAGGGGTATATCTACGTCCACTGGATAGAGGTTAAGAGTAAAGACGTTGAGGGCGCAACGAAGATGATCGTAGAGAAGTTTGAGCGTATATTGAGGAGAATATTCGAATAATGAGCAACAGAAGAGTTAGGTGGGTCATAGGCCTGGTCATTTTGCTGGCTATATTTGCAGTGATACTTCTATATCCGCTGCCTATACTCATGTATCCGGGTCTCCCATTTGCAGGCCTCTATAGACGGGCGTTATTTATAATTATGCTCTGTGTAATATTCTGCTTATATAGGATATTCAGAGGGCCGACAGCTCCGGACAGGATCATAACCATAGATATATTGGGTATTCTCGTTGTAGGGTTCTGCGCTGTCTTAAGTATACCTACAGGCCGAAGCTGGTATATCGATATAGGCATAGCATGGGCGCTGCAGAGCTTTATAGGCACGCTGGCGCTGGCCAAATACTTGGAAGGAAAAGATTTCGATGAGTAATATCATAGGCATTATATTTATAGCTATAGGTCTTGTATTCGATTTCTTCGGGTGTCTCGGGCTTGTGAGGCTCCCCGACGTATATAACCGGCTCCAGGCATCGACCAAGTGCGTAACGCTGGGTACATGCAGCATACTGTTTGGCACATTTTTGATAGTCGGCGTCTCTGCTACGGGCGTAAAGGCACTCATCTGCGCGACATTCTTACTTCTAACAGCACCCGTATCTGCACATGCGCTGGCAAGGGGTGCCCACAAGTCAGGTGTGCGGCTGTGGGAGAAGAGCGTAGTAGATAAATACCAAGAAGACGGGGAGTTAAAGTAGATATATTATGAAGAAACCTAAAATAAGAGAGCTTGCTGAGGCGATCAGGTCCCTGATAAAGGGGCCGTATACATCAAAGTTCCCGAATGTGGCGCATATACCGGCCAAGAATTTCAGGGGCGCGCCAAAATACTCAGAAGAGGGCTGCGTTGGATGCACAGGCTGCGTTAATGTATGCCCGCCCGGGGCTATAGAATTTGTGGATAATGTATCGCGGGATATACCGACGAGAAAGATGATGATCCATCACGACGAATGCATGTTCTGCGGACAGTGCCAGGCGTTATGCACAACAAGAGAGGACACACCTCCGGGAGTAAAGCTGACACAAGAATATGACCTGGCGGTCTTCGATAGAAAAGATGCCATAAACAGCGTGGAGAAAGAGCTTGCGCTGTGCGAAGTGTGCAATACAACCATTACGACAAAGGCCCATCTCGACTGGATCTCAAAAAGGCTGGGGCCGCTCGCATTTTCCAACCCAACGCTTTTTATGTCCCGCCTTAAGGAACTG